>NZ_KV787915.1:0-124486 GCF_001807145.1 Enterobacter sp. HMSC16D10 | reverse complement strand
CCGGGTGGCGGCTGCGCCTTACCCGGCCTACGGGGATTGTAGCCCCGGTAAGCGCAGCGCCACCGGGGAATGAACTCAGAACATCACCTGCCCACCGGTGACGTTAATCGACTGTCCGGTGCAGTACGAGGCTTTCGGGCTGGCGTAAAACAGCAGCATGTTCAGCACGTCCTGATAGTCGCACCCGCGCTTGAGCGGCACTTTATCGATGTAGTACTGCTCCACTTCTTCCGCTTTAATACCGAGCTTGGTGGCGTACTGCGGCAGCAGGGACTGGAACATCGGCGATTTCAGCAGATTGCCCAGCATCAGCGAATGGACGGTAATGCCGTATTCGGCCAGATCCAGCGCCAGAGACTGCGTCAGCCCCACGCCGCCAAACTTCGCCGCGCTGTAGCCGGAATTGTGCTTGCTGCCCACCTTCCCCGATTTTGAGTTGATCTGAATGATGCGCCCCTGAATGCCGTCGCGGATCATCAGACGGGAAAACTCGCGGGCGCAGAGGAAATAGCCCACCAGATTGACCTGCAGCGAGCGGTCAAAATCCCCCAGCTCGAAGTCGCTGATAAAGGCCGCTTTCGCAATACCGGCGCTGTAAACCAGCAGGTCGGTACGCCCAAAAATGTCGTCCACGCCGCGGGCGAGCGCCATCACGCTCTGCTCGCTGGTGGCGTCGGCGCCAAACCCGTACGCCATTCCTTCGCCAAACTCGGTGTTGATGGTGTCCGCCACGCGGGCGGCCTTTTCACTCTGAATATCCACTACCGCCACGCGGTAACCCTCAGCGGCAAGCCCACGGCAGAGGAACTCGCCTAAGGTTTGTCCCCCACCAATGACAACGGCAACCTGACTCATGTCTATCTCCTTAATTACGCAACAAATTTTAACGTGCAGCCTGGGGTAACGGCCTGCGGAACCGGGCCCGCTACGTGAACCGTGCCGGGATATTCCGCCTGCGGCTGGCCGTCGAAACGCAGGGTAATGTGGCCCAGCTCGCGCAGGTTTTGTTCAGCGACGTCGCCTACGGCGGTCACGGCATAGCGCGCCTCGCCCAGCTCCAGCTGGCTCCCGGCCTTCAGCTCACCGTTCAACTCGCCGTGGCAGTGGATAAAGCAAAACTCTTCGATATCCGCAGGCGCCCCTTCGCGAAAGGTGATCAGCATCTGGTCGCTCAGCGCATCCGCCGCGCTCTGGCCGATGCGGGTAATGGTGGTCTGGTAAATCACGGTCATGGCAGGAACCTCTTATTGATAAATAAAGCCGGAGACAAACCAGGCAATCAGGACCGTCGGCGCCCCCGTCAGGAAGCGGCTGACCAGCACGGACGGCACGCCCACGCGCACGGTGTCCTGGCGCGCTTCCGCCAGCGACAGCCCCACGGGGATGAAGTCGCACGCTGCCTGGGCGTTAATGGCAAACAGGGCGGGCAGGGCGAGGTGCGGGGGAATGTTCCCCAGACCAATCTGCACGCCAATCAGCACGCCGATAACCTGAGCAATCACCGCGCCCGGGCCGAGAAACGGCGACAGCAGCGGGAAGGAGCAGATCAGCGCCAGCGTCACCAGCCCAAGCGGGTGGCTGGCGAGCGGGGCGAGGCCGTGGGCAATCCAGTCGCCCAGGCCGGAGGCCATGATGATGCCGATCAGCGCCGAGACGAACGCCATAAACGGCAGGATGGTCTTCAGCACCGTGTCGATGGTGTCGCGCCCGGACTGGAACAGCACCGCCACGGCGGACCCCATCCCCATCCCGACCTTTGCCAGCAGGCCATCGCTCTGCTCGGTGATTTTCTTACTGGTGTCGTACTCGCGCGGGGCCGCTTTTTGCGGTGCAGACGTCCCCTTCACCAGGGTGATGTTGTCTTCCTTCACGCCTGAGACATAAATGTCTTCGAGGATGTACTGCGCCAGCGGGCCGGATTTCCCGGTGGAGTGAATATTTACCGTCGGAATGCGGCGCTTCGGATAGATGCCGCAGCGCAGCGTGCCGCCGCAGTCGATCACCGCCACGCCAATTTCCGCTTCCGGCGGTTCGCCTTCCTTGAAGCCGTCGACCGCTTCCCAGCCGGTCAGATCGCGCAACGTGTCGACGATCGCCGGGCGCGTGCCCGCGGTGATGTACACAATCTTTTTGCCTTCGGTGGCGTCAAATTCCAGCGGGCCACCCCATCCGCCCGTGCCTTTCTCAATGCGGATCCGGTTCATGCTGTTGCTCCTGAAAGATGGACTTTCTGTTCAAGCTGGATGCCCATTTTTTTCTCGAAAATAGCGGTGGTGAGGTCGGTCACCCAGCCGCGGAAGAAGTTGGTCACCAGACCGACCAGCAGGTAGCTCACCGCCAGCGGGCCGAGCGGCAGGCCAAGCGTGGTAAGGCCGCTGGCGATCCCGAGATAGACAAACAGTTCGCCGGGGTTGATGTGCGGGAACAGGCCGTTCATGGAATGGCAGCTGTAGGAGGCGGCGGCGTAATAGCTCGGCTTGTACTTCTCTGGCATAAAGCGGCCGAGGCTTAAGGTCATCGGGTTGCAGAACACGAAGGTGCCGATAAAGGGCAGTATCAGGTAGCGGGACAGCGGGTTTCCGGCGCAGCGCTGGGCGAAGCGCTCAATGCGCTGCTGGCCGATAAAGTTAATCAGCGCGTTCATGATCACCAGCAGGCTGATCAGCAGGGGCAGGATCCCGGTCACCATGCCGGTGAACACTTCTCCGCCTTTCTGAAACAGCCCGATGAACCACTCGGCGCCGTGGGTGATGGTTTCTATCATTCTTCTCTCCTGTAGGGCGTTTGTTTTTGTCTATCTGTGGCTAATAATAATCACTTTGAAAGGTTTTAAAGTGTTAGTTAGATCTCACAATGAAAGAAAAATGGATTGTCTTGAAAGATAATTGACGTGGTGAATGATTTTCGGGGGAAAAAAGCACGGATTTGCGTTGGGGAGGTGCGTACCGCTTCCTTGAGGTGTTGCGGATGCTTTACCATACTGGGTTCTTATCGAACCCGTTAAATGGATGTCTCATGTTCAAGCGTCGTTATGCAGCGCTGTTGCCTGCGCTTATTCTGCTGTCTGCCTGTAGTAGCAAACCTAAGACCGAAGCCGTTCAGCAAACGGCGGGCGCGCCTTCCGGAGGATTCCTGCTGGAGCCGCAGCACAATATGATGCAGATGGGCGGCGACTTCGCGAATAACCCGGCGGCCGAGCAGTTCATCGATAAAATGGTGAGCAAGCACGGCTTTGACAGACAGCAGCTGCACGAAATTTTGTCTCAGGCCAAGCGTCTGGACTACGTGCTGCGCCTGATGGACAGACAGGCGCCGACGGCCCAGGTGCCGAGCGGGCCAAACGGGGCGTGGCTGCGCTATCGCAAACAGTTCATTACCCCGGACAACGTGCAAAACGGCGTGGCGTTCTGGAATCAGTATGAAGATGCGCTTAACCGCGCGTGGCAGGTGTACGGCGTGCCGCCTGAAATTATCGTCGGAATTATCGGCGTGGAAACCCGCTGGGGCCGCGTGATGGGCAAAACCCGCATTCTGGATGCGCTGGCGACGCTCTCCTTTAACTACCCGCGCCGCGCGGAGTATTTCTCTTCCGAGCTGGAAACCTTCCTGCTGATGGCGCGCAACGAACAGGACGATCCGCTCGATCTGAAAGGGTCGTTTGCCGGCGCGATGGGCTACGGCCAGTTTATGCCGTCCTCCTATAAGCAGTATGCCGTCGACTTTAACGGAGATGGCCATATCAACCTGTGGGATCCGGTGGATGCCATCGGCAGCGTGGCGAACTACTTCAAAGCGCACGGCTGGGTGCCGGGTGGCCAGGTGGCGGTGCAGGCGAACGGTCAGGCGCCGGGGCTGGAAAACGGCTTCAAAACCAACTACAGCATTTCGCAGCTGTCCGCGGCAGGCCTAACGCCAACGCAGCCGCTGGGCAATGCACAGCAGGCGAGTCTGCTGCGTCTCGATGTCGGAACGGGCTATCAGTACTGGTACGGGCTGCCGAACTTCTACACCATCACCCGCTATAACCACAGCACCCACTATGCGATGGCCGTGTGGCAGCTGGGGCTGGCGGTATCGCAGGCCCGCGTGCCGGCGGCGTCACCGTTTAGTCAGTAAGTTACCCCGACGGGTAGGCCGGGTAAGGCAACGCCGCCACCCGGCATGGCTGCGCGCACGGTGCGGCCTGTTGCCCTCTCCCCCGGGAGAGGGCGTTTTGCAGAAACATTTCGCCACACTCCCTTTTCAAACCTGCCATTTACATCCTAATCACCTTTCATTATTGTTATGTTATAACATTTAAATTGGTGCCGAGATGTCAACGTCCCTTTTCTCTCTTTCTGCGCCGGTTCGGCTTTTGCTGGCGCTGGTGCTTATCGTCTTTCTCGGCCTGGCCGTGCGCTGGGCGGTGGCATTGCCATGATCGTGATGAATGAACTGGTTGCGGGTTACGACCACCAGCCCGTCACGCGCGCGCTTTCGGGCGTCATTGAACGCGGCAGCATGACCGCCATTGTTGGGGCCAACGGCTGCGGCAAATCCACGCTGCTGAAAACGCTCGCCGGTTTTATCCCACCCGTAAGCGGCGGTTTTCGCTGGCAGGGGAAGCGCCCGGTGATTGGCTGGCTGGCACAGCGTCACGCGCTGGAGGCGCAGTTTCCGCTGACCGTGCGCGATGTCGTCAGCATGGGCTGCTGGCCGGGCATTTCGCTGCTTTCCGGGTTTCGTCGCGAAACGCGGTTGCGTATTGCCAGCGCGCTTGAGCGGGTCGGGCTGGCATCCATGGCATCATCCACCATTGATGAGCTCTCCGGCGGCCAGTTCCAGCGCATGCTGTTTGCCCGCGTCCTGGTACAGCAGGCGCCGCTGGTGATGCTGGACGAGCCCTTTACCGGCATCGATGAAGCCACCTGTAACGTGCTGATGGATGTGATGCTGGAGATGTATATGCAGGGGCAAACGCTGCTCGCGGTACTGCACGACAGCGAGCGCGTGTCGCGCCACTTCCCGCAGACGTTGCGGCTGGATGCTGACGTGCCTCAGTGGAAAACCGAGCGGGTGAGGGTGGCATGATCTGGCACACATTCTTCCAGCCGTTCATCGAGTACGGCTTTATGCGCCGCGCGCTGGTGGTTTGCCTGGCGCTTTCTATCAGCACCACCGCGCTCGGCGTATTCCTCCAGCTGCGCCGGATGAGCCTGATGGGCGATGCCCTTTCTCACGCTATTTTGCCGGGCGTCGCCGTGGGATACCTGCTCAGCGGCCTGTCGCTGCTGGCAATGAGTATCGGCGGTTTTGTCGCGGGCATTACCGTGGCGCTGCTGGCCGGTCTGGTCAGCCGACGCACGCCGCTTAAGGAAGATGCCAGCTTTGCCGGATTTTATCTTGGCTCACTGGCGCTGGGGGTCACGCTGGTATCGCTTCGTGGGTCGAATGTCGATCTGCTGCATCTGCTGTTTGGCTCCATCCTCGCCGTGGACAACGACGCCGCGCTGTTTGTCACAGGCGTGTGCATGTTTACTCTCATCGTGCTGGCGATGTTTTATCGCGGCCTGGTTACCGAAGCGTTTGACACCGCCTGGCTACAGGTGAACGCCCGCTGGCTGCCCGGCCTGCTGCACGGACTGTTTCTGGCGCTGCTGGTTCTTAACCTGGTGGCCGGTTTTCAGGTGCTCGGCACGCTGATGGCCGTCGGTCTGATGATGCTGCCAGCCGTGGCGGCATGCTGCTGGGTACGCACGCTACCGGCGTTACTCCTGATGGCGGGCATCAGCGGTATTGTCTGCGCATGGCTGGGGTTGAGCCTCTCCTGGGCGATGAGTCTCCCGGCCGGGCCATCCATTGTGCTCACCGCCAGCGCGCTGTTCTTTATTTCCATTTTATTGGGTACGCGAAGCAGGCTCGCTGGCAGTCTGCGGGCGTATTTTTAACGCAAGGGGAAACGATGAAACGTACAGGACTAGTAGTGGCAGTGGCGCTCGCGCTGGGGATGATGTCGCAGGGCGTGATGGCGAAAACGCTGAATGTGGTCACCAGCTTCTCGATACTGGGGGACATCACCCAGGAGGTGGGCGGCGATCATGTGAAGGTGACGACGCTGGTGGGGCCGGACGGCGATCCGCATACCTTCGAACCGTCGCCGAAGGACAGCGCGGCGCTGAGCAAGGCCGATGTGGTGGTGGTGAACGGTCTGGGGCTGGAGGGCTGGCTTGACCGCCTGGTGAAAGCCTCCGGGTTCAAAGGGCAACTGGTCATCGCCTCAACAGGCGTGAAAACGCACACGCTTGAGGAAGATGGAAAGACCGTGACCGATCCGCACGCGTGGAACAGCGCGGCGAACGGGGCGTTATATGCACAAAATATTCTGAACGGGCTGGTGAAAGCCGATCCGCAGGACAAAGCCGCGCTGGAAGCCTCCGGTAAACCCTATATCACGCAGCTCAACCAGCTGGATAGCTGGGCCAAAACGCGGTTTAGCCAGATCCCGCAGGCGAAGCGCAAGGTGCTGACCAGCCATGACGCCTTCGGCTATTTCAGCCGCGCTTATGGCGTAACCTTCATGGCACCTCAAGGACTCTCTTCAGAGAGCGAGGCCAGCGCGGCGCAGGTTGCTGAGATCATCAATCAGATCAAAGCCGACGGCGTAAAAACCTGGTTTATGGAAAACCAGCTCGATCCGCGTCTGGTGAAGCAGATTGCCTCAGCGACGGGCGCGCAGCCAGGGGGAGAACTTTACCCGGAGGCCTTGTCGGCAAAAGGCGGCGTGGCAGACACCTACGTCAAGGCGTTCCGCCACAACGTGAATACGCTCGCCGACAGCATGAAATAACCTCTTCCACGGCCGGTGCGTTTGCACCGGCTTTTTTCTGAAGCCCCCTCGTAAAACCTGAAGCGCATCCCCACATCTGACGAGAAAGTGCTATCTTGTGCAGCACGTTTTTCTGATGCCTGGAGCGAGAATGACTGACCATGAATTGATGCAGCTTAGCGAGATCGTTGGCCTGGCGCTTAAGCAGCGTGGGGCGACAATCACCACCGCGGAATCCTGCACCGGCGGCTGGGTGGCGAAAGTGATTACCGATATTGCCGGCAGTTCCGCCTGGTTTGAACGCGGCTTTGTGACCTACAGTAACGAAGCTAAGGCGCAGATGATTGGCGTGCGCGAAGCCACGCTGGAACAGCATGGCGCGGTCAGTGAACCGGTTGTCATTGAAATGGCCATTGGCGCGCTGAAAGAGGCGCGGGCAGATTACGCCGTTTCCATCAGCGGTATCGCGGGGCCGGACGGCGGCAGCGACGTGAAGCCTGTTGGCACCGTCTGGTTTGGGTTTGCCACGTCTAAAGGGGAAGGGATCACCCGCCGGGAGTGCTTCAGCGGCGATCGCGAAAGCGTGCGCCGTCAGGCAACGGAATATGCGTTAAAAACGCTCTGGCAACAATTTCTACAAAACACTTGATACTGTATGACCATACAGTATAATTGCACCAACAGAACAGAAATCCACGGTGAAGCACAGTCGCTTCTCCCGGCATGACAGGAGTAATAATGGCTATCGACGAAAACAAACAGAAAGCGTTGGCGGCAGCACTGGGCCAGATCGAAAAGCAATTCGGTAAAGGCTCCATCATGCGCCTGGGTGAAGACCGTACTATGGATGTGGAAACGATCTCCACCGGTTCGCTTTCTCTGGATATCGCGCTGGGCGCGGGCGGCCTGCCAATGGGCCGTATCGTAGAGATCTACGGGCCAGAATCCTCCGGTAAAACTACCCTGACGCTGCAGGTGATTGCTGCGGCACAGCGCGAAGGTAAAACCTGTGCGTTCATCGATGCCGAACACGCGCTGGATCCTGTTTATGCGCGTAAGCTGGGCGTGGACATCGACAACCTGCTGTGTTCTCAGCCGGACACCGGTGAGCAGGCGCTGGAAATTTGTGACGCGCTGGCGCGCTCCGGTGCGGTTGACGTTATCGTTGTTGACTCCGTTGCCGCACTGACGCCAAAAGCGGAAATCGAAGGTGAAATCGGCGACTCTCACATGGGCCTCGCGGCACGTATGATGAGCCAGGCGATGCGTAAGCTGGCCGGTAACCTGAAGCAGTCCAACACGCTGCTGATCTTCATCAACCAGATCCGTATGAAAATTGGTGTGATGTTCGGTAACCCGGAAACCACAACCGGTGGTAACGCCCTGAAATTCTACGCGTCTGTCCGTCTGGATATCCGCCGTATCGGTGCGGTGAAAGAGGGTGAAAACGTCGTCGGTAGCGAAACCCGCGTGAAGGTGGTGAAGAACAAAATCGCTGCACCGTTCAAACAGGCTGAGTTCCAGATCCTCTACGGTGAAGGGATCAACTTCTACGGTGAACTGGTTGACCTGGGCGTGAAAGAGAAGCTGATTGAAAAAGCGGGCGCCTGGTACAGCTACAACGGTGACAAGATTGGTCAGGGTAAAGCGAATGCTATCTCCTGGCTGAAAGAGAACCCGGCTGCGGCGAAAGAGATTGAGAAGAAGGTGCGCGAGCTTCTGCTGAACAACCAGGACTCCAAACCTGATTTCGTAGTCGATGCTGCGGATGCTGAAGAAACCAACGAAGACTTTTAAGTCTCTCGTGTAAAGATGAAGGGCTGCTGATGCGGCCCTTTTTGCATTTCTGATTCTACAGGTTTTTTATGAGTGAACCGACATCACGCCGACCCGCCTACGCGCGCTTGCTGGATCGTGCGGTGCGCATCCTGGCCGTACGTGACCACAGTGAGCAGGAGCTGCGGCGGAAGCTGTCGGCTCCGGTGATGAGTAAAAACGGGCCGGAAGAGATTGATGCCACGGCGGAAGACTACGACCGCGTGGTGGCCTGGTGCTATGAGCATCATTACCTGGACGACGATCGCTTTGCTTCCCGCTTTCTCGCCAGCCGCGGCCGCAAGGGCTACGGTCCTGCGCGCATCCGGCAGGAGCTGAACCAGAAAGGGGTGGCCCGGGAGTCCATCGAAAAAGCGATGCGCGAATGCGATACGGACTGGTGCGAGCTGGCAAAAGAGCAGGCGATTCGCAAGTACGGCGAACCGCTGCCGCGTGAATTTTCAGAAAAAGTCAAAATCCAGCGCTTTTTGCTCTACCGCGGCTTCCTGATGGAAGATATTCAGGATATCTGGCGTAATTTTGCCGATTGAACGCATGCGGGATTTTACTTCCCACTAAAGAAAACTTATCTTATTCCCACTTTTTCCAGTAGCTGGTCTGTCCAACGGTTTACCGATACAGGCTGGCTACGACATTTCGTTAGCTTGATTTCAGGATAATTATGAGCAAGAGCACCGCTGAGATCCGTCAGGCGTTTCTCGATTTTTTCCATAGTAAGGGACACCAGGTTGTTGCCAGCAGCTCCCTGGTACCGAACAACGATCCGACTCTGCTGTTTACCAACGCCGGGATGAACCAGTTCAAGGATGTGTTCCTTGGTCTCGACAAGCGTAATTATTCCCGCGCCACAACCTCACAGCGTTGCGTGCGTGCGGGCGGTAAACACAACGACCTGGAAAACGTCGGTTACACCGCGCGTCACCACACCTTCTTCGAAATGCTGGGTAACTTCAGCTTCGGCGACTACTTCAAACACGATGCCATCCAGTATGCGTGGGAACTGCTGACCGGTGAAAACTGGTTCAACCTGCCGAAAGAGCGTCTGTGGGTTACCGTCTATGAAACCGATGACGAAGCCTACGAAATCTGGGAAAAAGAGGTCGGTATCCCGCGCGAGCGTATTATTCGCATCGGTGATAACAAAGGCGCGCCATACGCGTCTGACAACTTCTGGCAGATGGGTGACACCGGTCCTTGCGGTCCGTGCACCGAGATCTTCTACGATCACGGCGACCACATCTGGGGTGGCCCTCCAGGCAGCCCGGAAGAAGACGGCGATCGCTACATTGAGATCTGGAATATCGTCTTCATGCAGTTCAACCGTCAGGCCGACGGTACCATGGAGCCGCTGCCGAAGCCGTCCGTTGATACCGGTATGGGTCTGGAGCGTATTGCCGCGGTACTGCAGCACGTTAACTCCAACTATGAGATTGACCTGTTCAGCACTCTGATCAAAGCCGTTGCGGAAGTGACCGGCGCGACCGACCTGAACAACAAATCGCTGCGCGTTATCGCAGACCACATTCGTTCCTGCGCGTTCCTGATTGCCGACGGCGTTATCCCGTCGAATGAAAACCGTGGCTACGTGCTGCGTCGTATCATTCGTCGTGCTATTCGTCACGGCAACATGCTGGGCGCGAAGGACACCTTCTTCTATAAACTCGTTGGGCCACTGATTGGCGTGATGGGGTCAGCGGGTGACGAGCTGAAACGCCAGCAGGCGCAGGTTGAGCAAGTTCTGAAAACCGAAGAAGAGCAGTTTGCCCGTACGCTGGAGCGCGGTCTGGCGCTGCTGGACGAAGAGCTGGCGAAGCTTAAGGGCGACACCCTGGACGGCGAAACCGCTTTCCGCCTGTACGACACCTACGGCTTCCCGGTTGACCTGACGGCGGACGTTTGCCGCGAGCGTAACATTAAAGTTGACGAAGCGGGCTTCGAAGCCGCGATGGAAGAGCAGCGCCGTCGTGCGCGCGAGTCCAGCGGTTTCGGTGCAGACTATAACGCGATGATCCGCGTTGATAGCGCGTCTGAATTCAAAGGTTATGAGGCGCTGGAACTGACCGGCAAAGTGACCGCCCTGTTTGTTGACGGCAAAGCCGTGGACAGCATCAGCGCAGGTCAGGAAGCCGTAGTCATTCTGGACAAAACGCCGTTCTACGCCGAATCCGGCGGCCAGGTTGGCGATAAAGGCGAACTGAAGGGCAATGGTTTCAGCTTCAGCGTGACCGACACCCAGAAATACGGTCAGGCGATTGGTCACCAGGGCAAACTGGTTTCCGGTTCTCTGAAAGTGGGCGAGGGCGTCCAGGCTAACGTTGATGAAGCTCGCCGCGCGCGCATTCGTCTGAACCACTCTGCAACCCACCTGATGCACGCTGCCCTGCGCGACGTACTCGGTACCCACGTTGCACAGAAAGGTTCTCTGGTTAACGACAAAGTGCTGCGCTTCGACTTCTCGCATTTTGAAGCGATGAAGCCGTCTGAAATCCGCGCGGTGGAAGATCTGGTGAACGCGCAGATCCGTCGTAACCTGCCAATCGAGACCCACATCATGGATCTCGAAGACGCGAAGAAAAAAGGTGCGATGGCGCTGTTTGGCGAGAAATATGACGAACGTGTTCGCGTGCTGAGCATGGGCGACTTCTCTACCGAACTGTGCGGCGGTACACACGCCTCGCGCACCGGTGACATCGGCCTGTTCCGCATCGTTTCCGAGTCGGGAACGGCGGCAGGCGTGCGTCGTATTGAAGCGGTGACCGGTGAAGGCGCGATTGCCAGCCTGCATGCGCAGAGCGATCAGCTGCACGACATCGCGCAGCTGCTGAAAGGCGATAGCCAGAACCTGGGCGAGAAAGTGCGCGTTGCGCTGGATCGCACGCGTCAGCTGGAAAAAGAGCTGCAGCAGCTGAAAGAGCAGGCTGCGGCGCAGGAGAGTGCAAACCTCTCCAGCAAGGCTGTAGACATTAAGGGCGTCAAACTGCTGGTCAGCGATCTGGCGGGCGTTGAGCCTAAGATGCTGCGTACTATGGTCGACGATCTCAAGAACCAGCTTGGTTCTACCGTTATCGTGCTGGCGACAGTGGCAGATGGTAAGGTTTCTCTGATTGCGGGCGTCTCTAAGGATGTGACTGACCGCGTAAAAGCAGGGGAACTGATTGGCATGGTCGCTCAGCAGGTGGGCGGCAAGGGTGGCGGTCGTCCGGACATGGCGCAAGCCGGTGGTACGGATGCGGCGGCACTTCCTGCGGCATTAGCCAGCGTTGAAAGCTGGGTAAGCGCGAAACTGTAATAACTACAAAGCACAAGCAGACGCCATAGCGGTAACGTTATGGCGTCTTGTTCACTGTGCTATCGATAACGATAAAGTCAGGTTGAGTTTGTGTATATCGGCTAAACTTACGTTTAACAGAATGTGATGCCGTGACTGCTTACACTTTACGTGTTTGTCATCGCTTACTTTTTGGCGTTATATGATGGATAATGCCGGGATACAAGAGACCCGACTCTTTTAATCTTTCAAGGAGCAAAGAATGCTGATTCTGACTCGTCGAGTTGGTGAGACCCTCATGATTGGGGATGAGGTCACCGTGACAGTTTTAGGGGTAAAGGGTAACCAGGTACGTATTGGTGTTAACGCTCCTAAAGAAGTATCTGTCCACCGTGAAGAGATCTACCAGCGTATCCAGGCTGAAAAATCCCAGCAGTCCAGTTACTGATATTGTCGCGTCTCGCTGTCGGGCGAGACGCAACCCTCCCGCTATTTTTCCTGCTCAAAGTTACCGTTTAATTTCAATCGCTCTCTTTTTGACCACTCCGCTACCCTTATCTCGTCCCAACACTGTCCTTTCCGCATCAGTTTTCTGTGAAGATGCCTGCAAAATCCGCTTATAAAACACCCTCTTTGCGGCTTTTACATGCGAATTGCGTGTGATTTGTGCAAACGATAAAAGCTTTTGGAAAATTGTTTGACTTATAAGTCCCAGAAAGTAATATATGCGCCACGCAGCGACGAGAAGCTCTTAACGAGTTGTTCGAAGCACTCGAAAGAGGCGTTGTGTGGTGAGGTGGCCGAGAGGCTGAAGGCGCTCCCCTGCTAAGGGAGTATGCGGTCAAAAGCTGCATCCGGGGTTCGAATCCCCGCCTCACCGCCATTTTGCATCCGTAGCTCAGCTGGATAGAGTACTCGGCTACGAACCGAGCGGTCGGAGGTTCGAATCCTCCCGGATGCACCATCTATTACTTCATATTGCTTTAGAAGTGATATGAACATCGAGCAGTACAGTAGTAAATCCCGATGCATCCGTAGCTCAGCTGGATAGAGTACTCGGCTACGAACCGAGCGGTCGGAGGTTCGAATCCTCCCGGATGCACCATTTACTATTTCTGAAAGCAGTACCCTGATGCATCCGTAGCTCAGCTGGATAGAGTACTCGGCTACGAACCGAGCGGTCGGAGGTTCGAATCCTCCCGGATGCACCATCTATTACTTCATATTGCTTTAGAAGTGATATGAACATCGAGCAGTACAGTAGTAAATCCCGATGCATCCGTAGCTCAGCTGGATAGAGTACTCGGCTACGAACCGAGCGGTCGGAGGTTCGAATCCTCCCGGATGCACCATCTCTTCTGCCTTTCCCTTCGATGTTTAGTTCTTAATCACTCTCGTTGTTATCATTTCGCAATCAGCGACAAAAACCACCATTTACGATAAAGTAATGCTTTGTTAATCGGTTAGCGAGAGCACGATGTACGCACAGTATGACGGTTTGATCTTCGATATGGATGGTACCCTCCTGGACACCGAACCCACGCATCGTCAAGCCTGGACCGACGTCCTGGGCCGCTACGGCATGCGTTTCGACCTTCAGGCGATGATCGCCCTCAACGGCTCCCCCACCTGGCGTATTGCGCAGGCCGTGATTGAACTGAATCAGGCCGATCTCGACCCGCACCTGCTCGCGCGCGAAAAAACCGATGCGGTAAAAGCCATGCTTTTAGATACCGTACATCCTCTGCCGCTGATTGATGTGGTAAAAGAGTGGCACGGGCGTCGCCCGATGTCGGTGGGGACGGGCAGCGAAAGCGCGATTGCAGAAGCCTTGCTCAATCATCTTGGCCTGCGCCACTATTTTTCTGCCGTGGTCGCCGCCGATCATGTTAAACGTCACAAGCCCGCACCGGACACCTTCCTGCTTTGCGCAGAATTAATGGGCGTCCCGGCGGCAAAGTGCGTCGTGTTTGAAGATGCCGATTTTGGGATCCAGGCCGCGCGTGATGCCGGAATGGATGCGGTGGATGTACGCTTACTGTGAGTGACGCGCTGTCACTTGCCTCATTATTCGCCAGCAGTTTTCTCAGCGCCACGCTGTTACCGGGCAATTCGGAAGTGGTGCTGGTGGCGATGCTGTTGTCCGGCGTGAGTCAGCCCTGGCTGCTTGTAGTAATAGCAACAATGGGTAATAGCCTTGGAGGGCTGACTAACGTTATTCTTGGGCGTTTCTTTCCGCTGCGTGAAAAATCGCGCTGGCAGGAAAAGGCAGTCGGCTGGCTAAAACGCTATGGCGCTGCCACGCTGTTATTAAGCTGGATGCCTGTAATAGGCGATTTACTGTGTCTGCTGGCGGGATGGATGCGCATCTCCTGGGGACCGGTGCTCTTTTTTTTGTGCCTTGGCAAGGCGTTGCGCTATGTTCTCGTGGCGTGGGCAACACTACAGGGTATGACGTGGTGGCACTAATTGGTGGAATGAATACGCGACCTTCAATCGTCAACCATTACAATTATGCTGAGTAACATTACTTTGACAGGCGGGAGGTCAATTTGATCCCGGACGTATCTCAGGCGCTGGCCTGGCTGGAAAACCACCCTCAGGCATTGAAGGGTATTCAGCGTGGTCTTGAGCGTGAAACGCTGCGCGTTAACGCGGACGGCAGTTTAGCGACGACGGGTCACCCGAAGGCGTTAGGCTCGGCGCTGACACATAAATGGATCACAACCGATTTCGCTGAAGCGCTGCTGGAGTTCATCACCCCAGTAGAGGGTGATATTGATCATATGCTGACGATTATGCGCGATATCCATCGCTACACCGCGCGCAATCTCGGCGATGAGCGTATGTGGCCCCTCAGCATGCCGTGCTATATCGAGCAGGGGCAGGAGATTGAGCTGGCGCAGTACGGCACGTCAAATATCGGCAGGCTGAAAACGCTCTACCGTGAGGGGCTGAAGAACCGCTACGGCGCGTTGATGCAGACCATCTCTGGCGTGCACTACAACTTCTCGCTGCCAATGGCGTTCTGGCAGGCGAAATGCGGTGAAACGGATAAAGACGCCATCTCTGCAGGCTACTTCCGCCTGATCCGCAACTACTACCGTTTCGGCTGGGTGATCCCGTATCTGTTTGGTGCCTCCCCGGCGATCTGTTCTTCGTTCCTGCAGGGGAAACCGACCACGCTGCCGTTCGAGAAGACCGACTGCGGAATGTACTATCTCCCGTACGCCACCTCTCTGCGTCTGAGCGATCTCGGCTATACCAATAAATCGCAAAGCAATCTCGGTATTACGTTTAACGAATTGCACGAATATGTGGCAGGATTGAAGCGGGCGATCAAAACCCCGTCGGAAGAGTACGAAAAAATCGGCCTCGAAAAAGACGGTAAGCGTCTGCAGATCAACAGCAATGTCCTGCAGATTGAAAACGAGCTGTATGCGCCAATTCGTCCTAAGCGCGTGACGCGCAGCGGCGAAACCCCGTCGGATGCGCTGCAGCGCGGCGGGATCGAATACATTGAAGTGCGCTCGCTGGATATCAACCCGTTCTCACCGATTGGCGTTGATGAACAGCAGATTCGCTTCCTGGATCTGTTTATGGTCTGGTGCGTGCTGGCGGATGCGCCGGAAATGAGTTCAGACGAACTGCTCTGCACCCGTACAAACTGGAACCGCGTGATTCTGGAAGGGCGTAAACCGGGCCTGACGCTGGGTATCGGCTGCGAAACGGCACAGTTCCCGCTGACGAAAGTCGGCAAAGATCTGTTCCGTGACCTGAAGCGTGTTGCCCGGACGATGGACAGCATCGACGGCGGCGACGCGTATCAACAGATTTGCGACCAGCTGGTGGCGTGCTTTGATAACCCGGAACTGACGTTCTCAGCGCGCATTCTGCGTTCTATGATTGATCAGGGCATTGGTGGTACGGGGCGCTCACTCTCGGCGGAGTACCGTGAAATGCTGATCCAGGAGCCGTTAGAAATCCTGAGCGAATCAGATTTTGTCGCGGAACGCGAAGCGTCCGTTGTGCGTCAGAAAGAGGTTGAAGCGGCGGATACCGAGTCGTTTGAGGCGTTTCTGGCGAAGCAGGCTTAAGCAGAAAAGAAAAAGGCCACATCGCTGTGGCCAAAATATACATCTCTGAATTCAGGGATGATGATAACAAATGCGCGTCTTTCATATACTCAGACGCGCATTCTGTAGAAGAGTTCAGTTTATTTTAAAAAAAATCACTATCGGAGGTGACGTATGCCGTTATTAGATAGCTTTACTGTCGACCATACCCGTATGGAAGCACCTGCAGTCCGCGTGGCGAAGACCATGCACACCCCGCACGGCGACACGATCACCGTCTTCGATCTGCGTTTCTGCGTGCCAAACAAAGAAGTGATGCCGGAGAAAGGCATTCATACGCTGGAACACCTGTTCGCTGGCTTCATGCGTGACCACCTGAACGGCAACGGCGTTGAGATCATCGATATCTCTCCGATGGGCTGCCGTACCGGTTTCTACATGAGCCTGATTGGTCAGCCTGAAGAGAAACGTGTTGCAGATGCCTGGAAAGCGGCCATGGAAGACGTGCTGAAGGTGAAAGAGCAGAACCAGATCCCTGAGCTGAACGTTTACCAGTGCGGCACCTACCAGATGCACTCTCTGGAAGAAGCGCAGGAGATCGCGCGCCACATCATCGAACGCGACGTTCGCGTGAACAGCAACGAAGAGCTGGCCCTGCCGAAAGAAAAACTGCAGGAACTGCACATCTAGTATTGTGCCTGTGGATGCCCGGTGGCGCTTCGCTGACCGGGCCTACATTGTGCTGGTGCCTCCTTTGACCACAACCTTAACCTTCTCTTTTACCCACCGTCCTCTCGTTCCGTTTGCCCATGATTACGTTCATGGTGACAGCGAACCCTGGCACAAGCACGACTGCGCGCAGCTGCTGCACACCCTGAGCGGCGTGGTAAGGGTGGATACCGCATCGGGCTGTTGGGTTGTGCCTCCCGGTCGCGGCGTCTGGCTGCCTGCGGGCACGCAGCATTCCCTGCGCATTACCGGCAACGTGGCGGCGCGAACGCTGTTTATCGATCCGCTGGCGCGGGCCGATCTTCCCGCCACCTGCCAGATCGTGCAGATCGCGCCGCTGCTGCGCGAGCTGATCCTCGTCTCCCTTGCGTTGCCTGAATCGTACTCACCCGGAAGCCGGGATGAACGCGTCTATGAACTGATTCTCGATGAAATCCGCACTATGCCGGTGCTGCCGTTTCACCTGCCGGAGCCGGAAAGCGAGGCGCTACGTCGCCTGTGCCTGCAAATCCGGCAAAACCCGGGGGAAAGCTGGAGCAGCGCGCAGGCTGCGAGCCTGATGAACATGAGCGAGCGCACCCTGAACCGCCATTTTCAGCAGCAGACGGGTTTAAGCTACGGCGAGTGGTTGAGAAGGGCGCGTCTGCTGGAAGCCTTAGTGCGGCTGGCGCAGGGCCAGCCGGTATTGCGCGTGGCGCTGGATCTGGGCTACGGCAGCCACAGCGCCTTTACGGCAATGTTCCGTCGGGTGATGGGCGTCTCCCCCAGCGATTACTTTAAGAACGACTGACGGCGTTAAAGAGCGCCTGAAGCGACGTGCGCGCCACGTCGCTATCAATGCCCACGCCCCAGCGGCTGCTGCCGTCCTGGAACAGGCAGCGGATGTAGGCCACCGAGCGGCTGTCGCTGCGTTCGCCTAACGTATGCTCGTGATAATCCTTAATCACGAACGGGGCGTTGACCCAGCGGCTCAGGCCGTGAGCGGCGGCAGAGAGCAGACCGTTGCCGTGACCTTCCAGCTGGCGCGTACCCCCCTGTGTGGCGACGCTGGCCGTCAAACGCAGCTGGCCGTCCTGCTGGCTGTCGCTGCGGTAGGATTGCAGCGCATAGTGCGGCGTGGCCACCAGGCCGTAGCGGGTGCGAAACAGCTGCCACAGCGCATTTTGCGTCATCTCTTTTCCGTGACGGTCGGTTTCCTGCTGCACGTGCTGGCTGAAATCCTGCTGCAGGGCGCGGGGCAGTTTCAGACCATGATTCTGTTCGATCAGCCACGCGCTGCCGCTTTTCCCTGACTGGCTGTTCACGCGGATCACCGCTTCGTAGGTGCAGCCGATATCCTGGGGATCGACGGGCAGGTAAGGCATCTCCCAGCGATCGCCAGGCCTGCGGGCATCAAAGCCTTTTTTGATTGCGTCCTGGTGCGAGCCGGAGAAGGCGGTATAGGCCAGCCGTCCTGCCCACGGATGGCGTGGGTGCACCGGCAGCTGATTGCAGGTTTCCACCACGTCCACCACCCGGTTCATATCGCTAAAGTCCAGAGTCGGGCTGATACCCTGGCTGTAGAGGTTCATCGCCAGCGTCACCAGGCAGACGTTGCCCGTGCGCTCGCCGTTACCGAACAGACAGCCCTCCACGCGGTCAGCCCCCGCCATTACGGCCAGCTCCGCGCAGGCGACGCCGGTACCGCGGTCGTTATGCGGATGCACGCTGATGCAGACATCGCGGCGGCGGCTGAAGTGGCGACAGAAGTACTCGATCTGGTCGGCATAGACGTTCGGCGTGCTCACTTCAACGGTGGCGGGTAAGTTGATCACCATCGGGCGTTCGTCGCAAGGCTGCCAGATCTCCGCCACGGCTTCACAAATCTCCAGCGCAAATTCCGGCTCGGTAAAGCAGAAGGTTTCCGGAGAGTATTCGTACTGCCAGCGGGTGTCGGGATTTTCTTCACACAGCTGGCGGATAAGGCGCGTGGCGCGGGTGGCCAGCTCAACGATTTGTGCTTTATCCATGCCGAATACCAGGCGGCGGAACAGCGGAGCGGTGGCGTTATACAGATGCACGGTCGCCTGCTTCGCGCCGCGCAGGGATTCAAAAGTGCGATGGATGAGATCTTCCCGTGCCTGAGTGAGCACCTGAATCGTCACGTCATCCGGGATGCGGTTCTCTTCAATCAGCTGGCGAACAAAGTTGAAATCCGTCTGCGAGGCGGAAGGAAAGGCAACTTCAATCTCTTTAAACCCGCAGCTTAACAGCAGGTCCCAGAACTGCAGCTTGCGCGTGCTGTCCATCGGTTCGGCCAGAGCCTGGTTGCCGTCGCGCAGGTCGGTCGAGAGCCAGCGCGGCGCGCGGGTGATGCGTTGTTCCGGCCAGCGACGGTCGGGCAGGGAAAGGGGGGGAAAGGGTTGGTACTTGTCGGCGGGTGTGTTC
Organism: Enterobacter sp. HMSC16D10; assembly: GCF_001807145.1. Taxonomy (NCBI): domain Bacteria; kingdom Pseudomonadati; phylum Pseudomonadota; class Gammaproteobacteria; order Enterobacterales; family Enterobacteriaceae; genus Enterobacter; species Enterobacter sp. HMSC16D10. The sequence goes on along the minus strand of NZ_KV787915.1, from coordinate 105,345 downwards.
AGCATGATGCGCTCCTGTTGTCTTTTCACTATCGTGAATCGATTTCAGGCGCGCTGCTTTATCGGCACTGACAATGGCTGTCGCGTTCTGGACACGGTGGCAATGGTTGCCCGGTGGCGCTGCGCTTACCGGGCCTACGGAAGTGTCAGTTATCGTAGGCCGGGTAAGGCGTAGCCGCCACCCGGCAACCCGCGCACAAACTAGTGCGCGCCGCCACCGCCGCCACCGGCACCAAACGGCGGTCTGGCAAACCACACCAGCCCCAGCAGGACGATAAAGATCCCTGCCGATATCCAGAAAATCTCGTTGGCCGAGATAATCAGCCCCTGGTTGGTGATCTGCTGGGCGATCCAGCCGGACGCCTGCTGCTCCGTCATCCCCATTCCCTGCAGCTGACTGTACATCTGCTGTGCGTTAGGGTTGAACGGGTTCACCGCTTCGGTCAGCTGCGCGTGGTGCATTGATTCGCGGTTTGTCCACAGGGTAGTGGTGATCGACGTCCCGATAGAGCCCGCCAGCGTACGGGTGAAGTTCGACAGGCTCGACGCGGCCGCCAGACGCTCGGGCGGCAGGCCAGAGAGCGTGATGGTGGTCAGCGGCATAAAGAAGCACGCCACCGCAAAGCCCTGAATGAACTGCGGCCACGCCGAGGCGCCAAAGTCCATTCCCGGCTCAAAGGTATACGCACGCCAGTAGAAGCACACCGCATACATGATGAAGCTGAACGTCACCAGCCGACGCATGTCGAGCTTATGGGCGAAGCGGCCAATAATCGGCGACAGCAGGACCGGGATCACCCCGACAGGTGCCGACGCCAGACCCGCCCAGGTGGCGGTATAGCCATACACCTCCTGCAACAGCTGCGGCAGCAGAACAATCGCGCCGAAGTAGAGCATATAGGCGAGGCTGATACACAGGCAGCCGATGGTGAAGTTTCGCGACTTAAACAGCGAGAGATCGACTATCGGGTTGTCGTCCGTCAGCTCCCAGACGATCAGGAAGCTGATCGACACCACCGCGACAATGGTCAGGATGATGATCTCCTGCGAGTTGAACCAGTCGAGCTCTTTACCGCGGTCGAGCATGATCTGCAGACTGCCGATACCCAGGATCAGCAGCGCCAGCCCGATGCTGTCGATACGCCGTTGTTCGGTGCGCGTCTCTCGTCCCCGCAGCGACTGCAGCGTCATCAATACCACGACGGCGCCAATCGGTACGTTGATGAAGAAGATCCAGCCCCAGTGGTAGTTATCGCTGATGTACCCGCCCAGAATCGGTCCGCAGATAGGCGCGACGATAACGGTCATCGACCAGAGCGCCAGCGCGACGGAACGTTTTGCGGGAGGGTAGTTGCTCAGCAGCAAACTCTGGGAGAGCGGGATCAGCGGCCCCGCGACAATCCCCTGAATGACGCGGAAGAAAATCAGCATCGTCAGGCTGCTGGACATGCCGCACGCCCACGAGGCCAGAACAAACGCCACCGTGGACCAGAGGAACAGCTTCACCTCACCGACGCGCTTTGCCAGCCAGCCGGTGATCGGAATGGAGATGGCGTTTGCCACCCCAAACGAGGTAATGACCCAGGTCCCCTGGCTCAGCGACGAGCCAAGGTTACCGGCGATGGTCGGGATCGCCACGTTTGCGATGGTGGAGTCCAGCACCTGCATGAATGTCGCCAGCGACAGCGCGATGGTCATAATGACCAGCTGCGCGCCTTCCAGCGGTTTTTGCGGCTTTTGCTGTTGCATAACGCTCACCTTCGGATTAACCGGCGTTTGCCTTCACGATGTCATCGATCAGCTTGTTGACCGGATCGAGGCTAATTTCACGGGCGTTACTTTCATAAACCGGGCTGCTACGCACCTGGCTTGCCAGGATCTGACCGTCGCGGTTGGCGGTGTCAACCGTCACCAGCGTGGAGAGGCCGATACGCAGCGGGTGATCCGCCAGCTGTTTGGCATCCAGTTCGATACGCACGGGCAGACGCTGTACGACTTTGATCCAGTTACCGGTGGCGTTCTGCGCAGGCAGCAGGGAGAAGGCACTGCCGGTCCCCATATCCAGACCCACCACTTTGCCGGTGTACTTCACGTCATCGCCGTAGATGTCGCTGACAACCGTTGCGGTCTGGCCGATACGCATATGCGCAAGCTGCGTCTCTTTAAAGTTGGCGTCGACCCACAGGTTGTCCGCCGGCACAACCGCCATCAGCGGCGTGGTTGGGCTGATCTGCGCCCCTGGCTGGACGGAACGACGGGAGACATAGCCGGTCATTGGGCTGACGATTTTAGTACGCTGCAGGGCAAGCCACGCGTTGCGGACTTCGGTCGCCGCCTGCTGAACGGCAGGCTGGTTTTCCAGGCTGGTGCCCAGCACCATCGCCTGGTTGGCGTTGTACTGCTGAATGGCCACGTCCAGCTGTGCCTGAGCGCTGGCGACGGCGTCGCGGGCGTGCTGCAGCTCTTCACGGCCAATCAGGTTGGCGGTGCCGAGCGGCACGCGGCGGTTCAGATCGCTCTGCGCCTGCGCGAGTGCGGTTTTCTGCACGTCGATGTTGGCCTGCAGCTGCTTGCTGTTGATCATCAGCTGGCGGGTCTGACGGACGCTGGAGGCCAGCGCGGTCTGTGCTTTTTCAAACGCCTGCTGGGCGTCGGTTGGATCGAGCGTCACCAGCACATCGCCTTTTTGCACAAAGTCGGTATTGTCAGCCCAGACTTTCGTCACGCTGCCCGACACCTGCGCCATAATTTGTACCTGGTTCCCTGCCACGTACGCGTCGTCAGTCTCTTCAGCATGACGCAGTACTAAAAACCAATAGATCCCATATGCCACGGCAATAATGATAAAGAGCAAGGTCAACAGAAGAAGGGCGCTCTTACGTTTGCCTTTCTTGTTGGCCGGTTGCTGCGGGGTAGTGCTCTCCGCATTTGCGCTCATTGTTGTTCTCCACGATCTTCTTATTTTCACATCGGCTGAGCCGACCTGTTGTCAGAAAGGCCAGCAGTGTGACGTGCTGGCCTGTCGGTTTTCTTATAAATCTGGATTGTTGAGCGTGTCGTCGCGTTAGCGCAGCGCCTCAAGAACGGCGCCTTCTTCATCCATCTGGTCAAGACGGGTGAGCAGCTTGCGAGTGATGTGCTCAAGCTGGTCGCGCTCGGCGGTGCTGAGAGCGGACCAGAGTTTGTGCAGGCAATTGTGCTGAGGTGGCAGCACTTCGCGCAGGAATTCGTGACCTTTATCGGTCAGTTGCAGATGCAGGCAGCGGCGATCGTTATCGCTTTCACGGCGCTCAATCCAGCCGCGCTTTTCCAGCTCATCGGCAATTCGGGTGGCGTTGGTGCGGGAGGAGCCCAGCGCGCAGCTCAGCTCAGAAGGCTGAATGCTGTGGTTTTCCTGAGACTCCAGCGTGATCAACGCCATAAACAATGTCTCGTTAATCCCTTGAGCTTTCAGCATTTTATTGCGGTTTTCCAGTAGCTTACCCTGCATGTGCATGCACAGGCGAGTCAGCAGGATTTCCTGATACGGGAAGTCCTCATGGCGACTGGCGCGGAATTTAAGCATTTGTTCAATGGGCGTAAACGAACTATCCATTTGGGCATAACCTCATTAATTACAGCCGATATAGTAACGATAGTGACAAATAATGTAAATGAATTATTTGTGCGGTTATATCCGCCAAATTAATGTCACCATCAGAAAGCGCCGGGTAAGTCCGTGACCCGGTGAGCACAGAAAGCGTAGGGGATGAACCCGCTGAAGAGAGGATGTGAGGACGGGGGTCTGAACTATTCATGCCGATTGTAAATATGTCACCCACATTAAAATTTCTGGGATAAATGATTACGTTTACATTAACAGAGTGAGGGGCCCCTTTACACCCTAAGAGGCCCAAAGCAATGTAAAACTTAGTGAATTGCCTCCTGGCGATGGTAGCCGCGCCACCATACAAGCAGGTTAATCGTGGCGACGATGGCGCCAATTGCACATACCCCTGACCAGCCAGCATGCTGCCACGCCGAGGCGGAAATGAGCGAGCCCGCCGCGCCGCCAATAAAGTAGCTGGTCATGTACCCGGCCGTCAGGCGGTTACGCGCCTCCGGCTTCACGCGATAGATGACGGTCTGATTGGTAATGTGAACGCCCTGCACGGTGAGATCGAGTACCAGGATACCGACGATCAGCGCCAGCACCGAGACGTGCCCATACCAGATTGCCGCCCAGGAGAGCAGAAGTAACACCAGCCCCGCGGAGGTGGTCAGGTGGGATTTGCCCTTGTCGGCCAGCCCGCCTGCGGGACGCGCGCCCAGTGCGCCTGCGGCACCGGCCAGGCCGAACAGGCCAATCACCCCTTCGGAATAATTAAACGGCGGCGCGGCCAGCAGAAACGCCATCGACGTCCAGAGAATGCTGAAGTTGGCGAAGGTGAAGCAGCCCAGCAGGGCGCGGGTGCGCAGAAGTTTATCCTGGGTGAACAGGCTGAAAACGGAGGCCAGCAGCTGCGGGTAATTCAGGTGATTTTCCTGCTTCACTTTTGGCAGCCCGCGCCACAGCGCCAGCGCCATGACGACCATCAATACGCTCGCCACCCAGTATACGGTGCGCCAGCCGCCGAGGCTTGCCAGCAGCCCGGCGACGGTACGCGCCAGCAAAATCCCCAGCAGCAGGCCGCTCATGATGGTGCCCACCACCTTGCCACGTTTTTCCGGTGAGGCGAGGGTCGCGGCGAGCGGCACCAGGATTTGCGCCACCACGGAGAACAGCCCCGTCAGCGCGGTACCGATAATCATCATCGTCAGCGACTGGCTGCTGGCGGTGATCAGCATCCCGCCGGCGGCCAGAAGCGTCATGGAGACGATCAGCATCCGGCGTTCAAACATATCGCCAAGCGGCACCAGGAACAGCAGCCCGGCGGCATAGCCGAGCTGGGCGGCGGTGACGATAAAGCCTGCGGAACTGGCGGAGAGATTGAACGCGCGGGCGATGGTGTCGAGAAGAGGCTGCGCGTAATAGTTGCTGGCGACGGCCAGACCCGTTGCCACGGACATTAAAAGGATGAGTGCGGGGCTAAGCCCTTGAGTGGTTTTTGTCATTAGTTTCAGGAATCGTTAGTGAAGTGATTATTTTTCCGGAAACCATAATAGCCAATGATTGTGAATGTGGGGGGATTGTTACGTGCTGGATTGTGCGGTTTAGGTTGGGTGCGGTCTGATCCCCTCACCCCGGTCCTCTCCCTGTGTACGTTCCGGGGAGAGGGTTAGGGTGAGGGAAAAGGTTTTACTTCTGCGCCGCCAGCGCCGCTTTCACCCAGCCGTCAAACTGCTGCTGGTGGGCCTTGATCCAGCCGTCGACGTGGCCTTTAACATCCGCCTCAGACGATTTGCCCGCGTGCATCATCGCGTTCTGGGCGTTGATGTCCGCCAGCGGCAGTTTCATCACCGAGAACAGCTTCGCCGCGGCCGGGTTTTTCTCCGCCCAGGCTTTGTTCGCCACGATATGCATGGTGTTCACCGGGAAGCCGTAGTTCATGCCGTTCGGCAGTGTGGTGTCGATATCTTTCTGCTCGCCCGGCAGGGAGGAGAACGGCACCTGCAGCCACACCACGTCTTTACCCGGCTTCAGCACGTCGCTCACCCAGTACGGCGTCCAGGTGTAGTAGATCACCGGTTTACCCTCTTTGAAGCGGGCAATGGTGTCGGCCATCATCGCTGAATAGTTGCCGTGGCTCACGTCGACCGTTTTCGCCAGATCGAACGCCTTGTTCTGGTGGTTAATCACCGCTTCGCAGCCCCAGCCCGGCGAGCAGCCCATCATGTCGGCCTTGCCGTCACCGTTGGTGTCAAACAGTTTGGCGATCTTCGGATCCTTCAGCTGTTCGATGTTGGTGATGTGGTACTGGTCGGCGGTTTTCTTGTCGATCAGGTACCCCTGCGCCGCGCCGGTGACAAAGGTGCCTTCACGGTAGAATTTCTTATCGCCACCGGCGGCGGCATACATATCGTCATGCAGCGGCTGCCAGTTTACGGCGGTAAAGGTGGCGTCACCGGAGGCAATCGAGGTGTAGCCCACGTTGTAATCCACTTCGCTCGGCGTGTTAACCGTGTAGCCGAGCTTCTCCAGCGCGCGGCTGACCAGCAGGGTCTGGAAGCTCTCTTCCGAAATAGTGCTCTGCACCGGCTGCACGGTAATGCCTTTGCCCGGCAGGTCAGCTGCGAACGTGCTGGTGGAGACAAGGGTGGCAAACGCTGTGGCAAAAAGGACGTTATGTCGCATCGTTGTTCCTTATTTTCTAAAGGGGCGGGTGAGTAACCCAACAGGGCCGGTGGAATACCAGCGACGGTTGCCGCGACTGCGTGAATCGCGACCGACGGCCTGGGTCAGGCGGTCAAGAATAATGGCGAGGATCACAATCCCGACGCCGCCGACGGTAGCCAGCCCCATGTCGAGACGGCCAATGCCGCGCAGCACCATCTGACCGAGACCGCCAACGGCGATCATCGAGGCAATCACCACCATCGAAAGGGCCAGCATCAGCGTCTGGTTAACGCCCGCCATGATGGTCGGCATCGCCAGCGGGAGCTGAACCTTAAACAGCATCTGGCGCGGGCTGGCGCCGAACGAGCGTGACGCTTCGATCAGGTCCGCAGGCAACTGATTGATCCCGAGAATGGTCAGACGAATAATCGGCGGCAGGGCAAAGATAATGGTGACCACCACGCCCGGCACGTTGCCGATGCCGAACAGCATCACAATCGGCACCAGATAGACGAACGCCGGAGTGGTCTGCATCGCATCCAGCAGCGGGCGAATTATCTTCGCGGCCCGCGGGCTGCGCGCCAGCCAGATCCCCATCGGCAGGCCGATGACGATGCAGAAGAGCAGGGCGGTCAGCACCAGCGCCAGGGTGATCATCGCCTGCGACCAGGCTCCAATCGCGCCGATGGCAATCAGCGAAATCAGCGTGGCGACACCCATCCCGGCGCTGCCAAACTGCCAGGCGATCAGGGAGAACAGGATAATCGCCACCGGTGCCGGCATGCCCAGCATCAGCTGCTGGAAGCCGTTCAGGATGTAATCCACCGGGATGCGGATCCCCTGGAAAACCGGGCGGAAGTGCGTGACCACCCAGTCGATCCCCTCCGTGACCCAGTTGTCCAGCGGGATCAGCGTTTTATGGAACGGGTCCATAATATTGAAGTGCTCTGGCGCAGGCGCGGGTGCGCTGTTCAGCCAGTCTGCCGCGCCGCCACCGTCGGCGGGTGCTGGCGTGGAACCCCACGCGTCGGCGGATTGCGCAGCGTTGTCCGCCGCTTCAGTGGTGCCCCACGGGTTAGTTTGATCAGCCATTATTTGCCCCCTCGCGATCTAAAGCCTGCAGCAGCATCCGTTTGGAGATGATGCCGACGTACTGTTGTTCCTCACCCACGACCGGTACGGCGCAAGGCGCCTGCCCCACGTGAGAGAGCAACTCGCTGAGAGGCGTTTCGGCGTCCACGGCAAGCGGAGCGTCAATTAACGCCGCATCGATGCCCTGGTTTTCGCTGAGCGCGGTTTTCAGAGAATCGATGGAGACAACGCCGACAAATTTATTGCCGCGTTCAACCAGATAACCATATTCACGGTCTTCGTCCTGCAGCAGCTTCAGCGCGGAGCGCGGGCCGAAGCCAGGCGTTTTACGGATAATGCCGTTTGGCGTTCGACGGGCAATATCTTTGGCGCTAAAGACCTGGCTAATATCCACGCCGCGGAAGAAGGTGCGCACATAATCATTTGCCGGATTATTGAGAATTTCATCCGGCGTGCCGACCTGCACCACTTCACCATTTTGCATAATGGCAATACGGTCGCCAATACGCATGGCTTCATCCAAATCGTGGGAAATAAAGACAATGGTCCGCTGATGTTTCGCCTGTAATTTTACCAGCTCATCCTGCATCTCGGTGCGAATTAACGGATCGAGGGCAGAGAAGGCTTCGTCCATTAATAAAATGTCTGGATTAATGGCTAATGCGCGGGCTAATCCCACGCGCTGACGCATACCGCCGGAAAGTTCATCCGGGTACGCATGCGCATAATTTTCCAGCCCAACCTGACGCAGGGCATCAAGGGCTTTTTCCTGACGTTCCTGCGCGGGTGTACCGGCTAATTCCATGCCGAAAGCGGTATTATCCAGCACCGTCATGTGCGGCATCAGCGCGAATGACTGGAATACCATCGCAATTTTCTTTCTGCGCACCTCGCGAAGCTCGGCGTCTGATATTCTGGCGATATCCACGCCGTCAATCAGCACCTGTCCGCGGGTGGGTTCAATCAGGCGATTGAGAAGGCGAACCATAGTGGATTTACCCGAACCGGATAATCCCATGATGACAAAAATCTCGCCTTCTTCAATGGCCAGACTGGCGTCTTTAACGCCAAGCGATAGCCCGGTTTTTTCCAGAATTTGCTCTTTCGAAAGGCCTTTCTCAATATATTTGAATGCGCGCTGAGGATGCTCGCCAAATACTTTATAAAGATTTTTCACTTCTAATTTAATTGCCATGCAATAGAGAGTGTCCTGTTATTTGTTTATGTCGATATGATTACCATGGTAAATTGTTAACGGGCATAACCCTAACATACTGAGAATCTGAGACAACCCTGGGTTTGCTTATGACGTAAATTTTCAGGGAGGCGAAACGGCTGAATTTCCCATGAGTAAAGGGCTGAGCGGGATTTGAATTTTTCTCAATTTTTTGCTGCGGCATCGGGGAATTTCGCCTGAATCGGGTGATTCAGGCGAATAGGGCACGGAAATGACAGTGTAGTTGTTTTGTAAATATTGGAGAGGAAATTGTTGGGTTTATATTAAATTAACGAACGTTAACGTTCATTAAAAATCCCAGTCCTCATCCTCGGTTTCCACCGCTTTGCCCATCACGTACGACGAACCCGAGCCGGAGAAGAAATCGTGGTTTTCGTCGGCGTTGGGCGACAGCGCGGAGAGAATCGCCGGGTTAACCTCCGCCATCTCCGGCGGGAACAGCGCCTCGTAACCCAGGTTCATCAGCGCCTTGTTGGCGTTGTAGCAAAGGAAAGCGTTGACGTCTTCCTCCCAGCCGGTGCCGGCATAGAGTTCCTCGGTATAGCTCAGTTCGTTGTCGTACAGATCCATCAGCAAATTGAGCGCAAACCCTTTAAGCTCTTCACGCTTCGCCTCGCTGATTTTCTCGAGCCCTTTCTGATATTTATAGCCAATGTAATACCCGTGCACCGCTTCATCCCGAATGATGAGGCGAATCAAATCGGCGGTGTTGGTGAGCTTGCCGCGGCTCGACCAGTACATGGGCAGCCAGAAGCCAGAATAGAAGAGGAATGATTCCAGAAACACGCTGGCGATCTTCTTCTTCAGCGGCTCGTCGGCCCGATAATACGCCAGTACCAGCTCCGCCTTTCTTTGTAACGACTCGCTCGCTTCGCTCCAGGCGTAGGCCGCGTCCACGTCTTTGGTCTGGCACAGCGTGGAGAAAATCGAGCTGTAGGAGCGGGCGTGCACCGCCTCCATAAAGCTGATGTTCGACATCACCGCCTCTTCGTGCGGCGTCAGCGCGTCACCCATTAGAGCCGGTGCGCCAACGGTATTCTGAATGGTGTCCAGCAGCGTCAGGCCGGTAAAGACGCGGATCGTTAGCTGCTGCTCGGTGTGGCTCAGGGTTTGCCAGGCCGGAATATCGTTGGAGAGCGGGACCTTTTCCGGCAGCCAGAAGTTGCTGGTCAGGCGGTTCCACACTTCCAGATCTTTCTCGTCCTGGATCTTGTTCCAGTTAACGGCGCTCACGCGTGACAGTTTCATCCTTTCTCCTTACAGCGCGCAGGACACGCAGCCTTCAATTTCGGTGCCTTCCAGCGCAAGCTGGCGCAGGCGAATGTAGTAGAGCGTCTTGATACCTTTCTTCCAGGCGTAGATCTGCGCTTTGTTGATGTCCCGCGTGGTGGCGGTATCCGGGAAGAACAGCGTCAGCGACAGCCCCTGATCCACGTGTTTCGTCGCCTCGGCGTAGGTATCGATGATTTTTTCCGGGCCAATCTCGTATGCGTCCTGATACAGCGCCAGGTTCTCGTTGGTCATAAACGGGGCAGGGTAGTAAACGCGTCCGGTTTTGCCTTCTTTGCGAATTTCAATCTTCGACACGATCGGGTGAATGCTCGACGTGGCGTGGTTGATGTAGGAGATAGAGCCGGTTGGCGGCACCGCCTGCAGGTTCTGGTTGTAGATGCCGTAGCGCATCACGTCATCACGCAGCCGCTGCCACATCTCGCGCGTCGGCAGAACGATCCCGGCGCGGGCAAACAGCTCCCTTACTCGCGCCGTTTTCGGCTGCCAGTCGCCTTCCAGATACTGGCTGAAATACTCTCCGCTGGCGTAGCGCGACTGTTCAAAGCCCGCGAAACGCTGGTTGCGCTCGCGCGCCAGCATCATCGAGGTATGCAGCGCGTGCCAGGTGACGGTGTAAAAATAGAGGTTGGTGAAGTCCAGCCCTTCCGGGCTGCCGTAGGCGATGCCTTCCCGCGCCAGGTAGCCGTGCAGGTTCATCTGCCCGAGGCCAATGGCGTGCGACGCGGCGTTGCCCGCCTCGATGGACGGCACGCTGCGGATGTGGCTCATGTCCGACACCGCCGTCAGCCCGCGAATGGCGGTTTCTATCGTGCGGCCAAAGTCGGGGGAATCCATGGTGTGGGCGATATTCAGCGACCCGAGGTTGCAGGAGATGTCTTTGCCGATCTCCGCGTAGTCCAGATTCTCGTCATAGCGGGAGGCGCTGTTGACCTGCAAAATCTCCGAGCACAGGTTGCTCATGTTGATGCGTCCGGCAATCGGGTTTGCGCGGTTCACCGTGTCCTCGTACATGATGTACGGATAGCCTGACTCAAACTGAATTTCGGCAAGCGTCTGGAAGAAATCGCGGGCGTTGATGGTTTTTTTGCGGATGCGATCGTCGGCCAGCAGCTCGTCGTACAGCTCGCTGATGGCTACGTCGCCAAACGCTTTGCCGTAAATTCGCTCAACGTCATACGGCGAGAAGAGCGCCATGTCGGCATTCTCTTTAGCCAGTTTAAAGGTGATATCCGGGATCACCACGCCCAGCGACAGGGTTTTGATGCGGATTTTTTCGTCGGCGTTTTCGCGCTTGGTATCGAGGAAACGCAGAATGTCGGGGTGGTGCGCGTGCAGATAAACCGCGCCCGCGCCCTGACGCGCGCCAAGCTGGTTGGCGTAGGAGAAGGCATCTTCCAGCATCTTCATTACCGGGATCACGCCGGAGGACTGGTTTTCGATGCGCTTAATCGGCGCGCCTGCTTCACGCAGGTTCGAGAGCAGAAACGCCACGCCGCCGCCGCGTTTGGAGAGCTGCAGCGCCGAGTTCACCGCGCGGCCTATCGACTCCATATTATCTTCAATGCGCAGCAGGAAGCAGGAGACCAGCTCGCCGCGCTGGGCTTTGCCGCAGTTGAGAAAGGTCGGCGTGGCAGGCTGGAAGCGGCCGGAGAGGATCTCGTCGGTGAGCTGTTGCGCCAGCGCTTCATCGCCCTGCGCCAGGGTCAACGCGACCATCACCACGCGATCTTCAAAGCTTTCTAAGTAGCGCTTACCGTCGAAGGTCTTCAGGGTGTAGCTGGTGTAGAACTTCCACGCGCCAAGGAACGTCTGGAAACGAAAGCCGCTGGCGTGGGCGCGTTCAAACAGCTTCACGACGAAGGCGCGTGCGTAGCGGGTGAGGACGCGGGCGTCGTAGTAACCTTCGTTAACCAGGTGGTCGAGACGTTCATCCTGGCTCGCGAAGGTCACGCTGTTGGGCCGCACGTGGGCGGCAAAAAAGGCGTCCACCGCCTCACGGTCTTTATCAAACTGAATGCGTCCCTCCCGGTCATAGAGGTTAAGCATCGCGTTTAATGCGTGGTAATCCGGCGTCGCCTGTATTACCCGTTCTGCGGTTGTCGTTGCCAAAATTCGTTCACTCCTTTACGCACGTTTTCGACGTCCTGCTGCGTCCCCATCAGCTCAAAGCGATAGAGATACGGCACGCCGCATTTTTGAGAGATGACATCTCCGGCGCGGCCAAAGGCATCGCCGAAATTGCGATTACCCGCCGCGATCACGCCTCGGATTAGCCCGCGGTTATGCGGATCGTTCAGAAAGCGGATCACCTGGCGAGGCACTGCGCCCGCCGTACCGCCGCCGCCGTAGCTGGGCACCACCAGAATGTACGGTTCTTCTACCCGGATGCGCTCCCGCTCGTTGAGGGGAATGCGCACCGCAGGCAGCCCGACGCGCTCCATAAAACGGAGCGTGTTTTCCGAGCTGCTGGAGAAGAAGACCAGCCGACTCATGCCCGTGCGGCCTGCGCGGCGATGCGGTTGATCATGTCCGGGCGAAAGCCAGACCAGCTGGTCTCCCCGGCCACCACCACCGGAAGCTGACGGAAACCCTGCGCGCGAAGGGTATCGGCGGCCTCGGGCTGCTGGTCAATATTCACCATCTCAAACGCCACGCCGCGGCTTTCCATCGCCCGTTTGGTCGCGTGGCACTGAACACAATCGTTACGAGTGTAAATAATAATGCTCATGATTCGTATTTCCATTTAAAATGAGAGAGCGGCGCGAATCATCGCGTCAGGTTGTGTGTATCTTGCTAAAAGGAATACTAGATGTAGTTGTCTTAAGTTTCAACCATACAAGATATGGGAAATTTAGATTGATGATGCCCTGATGATGAGCACAGCGGGGCAGGGGGTGTTGTACGGGTTTTTCAGGCTTGCGGGCATTAAAAAGCCCCGGCGCCAGCGGCGACCGGGGCTGATGGCTCGGGCTTACTTACGCAGGCTAAGCAGAGCGCCGACGAAGATCCCGACTGCCGCTACCGTGCCGAGCGTGCAGAGCGGTTTTTCGCGTACGAAGGTCGTTGCGCAGCTGACCGCATCGCAGGCAGCCTGTGTGGTACGCGTGCGGCCATTTAGGCGTGCGCGGGTTTCACGGAGCAGAGACTGAGCCTTACGTTTTGCGGCATCCGCTTCGTCCTTCGCGTCACTTCCCCAGGATTTCAGCACCTCTTCCAGCGTGTCTGCTAATTGGCTGACATCATTACGAATATCCTGAGCGTCGTCGTTAATATCGTTTCGGTTCGGTCTGTTAAACATACGATCCTCCGTAATTTTGTGTTCCCGTTCAGTTTAGTTCAGAAATTTAATATCTGAAGCGCATCACGCGATATCCGCCAGTTTATGGACTATTCTGAAAGCCCTGCTAATGCTGAATACTGTAAGGTTGCCGGGCAGGAAAAGATAACGAGGAAAAGATATGTATTTACGACCTGACGAGGTGGCACGCGTTCTTGAAAAAGAGGGATTCACCATGGATGAGGTGACGCCAAAAGCGTATGGATATCGCCGTGGCGAGAATTATGTTTACGTTAATCGTGAAGCAAGAATGGGACGTACCGCTCTCATTATTCACCCGACATTGAAAGACAGAAGTCTGTCATTTGCTGAGCCTGCCTCGGATATTAAAACCTGCGATCATTATCAGCAATTTCCGCTCTATTTAGGCGGAGAGACGCATGAGCATTATGGTATTCCGCATGGCTTCAGCTCGCGTATGGCGCTGGAACGGTTTTTGAAGGGACTGTTTGGCGACGTACAGTAAATTTGCGACTGGCCTGCGCCAGTCGCTTCACATCACGCTTTAGCCTGGCTGTACTGGCTGACCTTAAACAGGCGGCGACAGTAGTCGAGGAAATAGCCATACACCGCCCCCATCAGCATTGAAATCACAATATTCGAACTGACCGCCGCCGCGATCTGGTGCCAGTCCGCGCCCACCGTCAGCAGAATGGCCACGTAAACCGGCGACTGGAACGTCACATAAGCCAGAACGTCTGCCAGGTTTTTCACCCAGCCTGCGGGGCTGATACGCCGCGCGAAGCGCATGACGGCATCGCGGTATAAACCGTAAGGCCAGGCAATAATAATATTGACCGGAATCGCCACCAGACGAGAAGAAAGTGACTGCTCGAAGGACATTCCGGAGAGGAATATTTCGATCAACATGTTCACAACGGAACAGTAGACAACCATCGCGAAAGTATCCGCCACAGCATGGCGAAGGCGTGATTGCGGTGAGAACATGTCTGAACTCCTTGAGAAGAACACAAAAGAAACGATTTTCCCGAAGCGGTTAGTGCTTTAGGTTGGTTTGTTTGACGTGTATAGCGTATATCTCTACGTTTGAACTAACAACTAGTGATTAATTTTTATTTAATCGCGTTTTGTCCACAAAATTCTCTAAAGTTGATGGTTTTTTGTTCGCTTCGTTATAATCTGTCTTGTGCGAGGGTTTTTGGTTTTAAATCATGTATTTAACTATCTTGATGTTGAAAGATGAGTCAGTGCATTTGTGGGTAGCGCAGAATGCTGAAATTTGGATTAAGGTTGACCCTTTATATTGCAGTGATGATTGAATCCCTGCGTATCGCTCAGACGTTATAAGATAATATTAACGGCGACAGTTAAACATATTTACGCTATTGACTGGCCAGCCTGCGGGTAGATATTTCAGCGCAAATGAATTATTCTGTCGGTGATTTATCTATTTACCCTAACTAAAAGGTTTTCAAATAATATGTCTTTGACGTTACAGAATCTTAATAATATCCGAACTCTGCGCGCCATGGCACGCGAATTATCCCTGGACGTTCTTGAGGAAATGCTGGAAAAAGTCAGGGTCGTTGCTGAAGAGAAACGTAGTGAGCTGGCGGAATTAGAGCAGCAGAGAGCCGAGCAGCAGGAGAAAATTAATGCTCTGCTGGAGCGGATGAAAGCCGATGGTATTTCACCGACCGATCTGCTGGGCTCTGAACTGGCGCAGACGGGTAAATCCACGAAAAAGCGTAAGCCGCGTGAAGCGAAATACCGCTTTATTGACCAGAACGGTGAAGAGAAAACGTGGACCGGCCAGGGCCGTACGCCAAAGCCTATTGCCAGCGCGCTGGCAGAGGGGAAATCACTGGATGATTTTCTGATCTAATGCGTGAACCGGGCGGAACATACCGCCCGGCACTCTTTTCAGCAGACGCCGAAATCACCGTCTTCGGTATACGGCGCAAGCTCGGCGGCTTTCAGGGTATATTTCTCGCCTTGTTCATTGCTGGCCTGTACCGCCACCACGCTTTCACCGTTCACTTCGAGCACTTTCAGCTTCGGGCCGCCTTTACGCGGTTGTACATAATCACCGACAGAAAACATATTACCTCCTCATCGTTTTAGCGATCTTCACCTTAGCCCACGTATGACACCGGGTACAGCGTATTTCACCGATTACTGCTTATGAGGTACGCCGGTTCCAGGGCATCACCTTCAGCAGCCGCGCCATGCCGCAAAAACCGGTCACACCGGCGAACAGCAGCCCGGCCCCCACGAAGCCGCTGAGCAGGAAAAAGCCGTCTGAGACGCTATAGCCCAGCACTACGCCGCAGAGAATGAGCAGCCCGGCAGCAATTTGCACCTGACGCATCAGCGGCAGCGGCTGGGTTTTGTCTTCGACTGTCTGCAGACCCGCCTGCTTCCAGCCCTGAATGCCTCCTTCGACCACAAATGCCTGAGCGGGGGCGGCAGCCTGCGCAAGGCGATCGGCATTGCCTGAGGTGCGGGCGCCAGACTGGCAGTGAAAAATCACCGTTTCACCCGCCTGCGTTTTAAGTCCGCTGGGTAAGGTATCCAGCGGCACGGACCGCGCGGCGGGAATATGCTCGCGGGCGTACTCGTCGGCATCACGAATATCAATCAGTTTTGCGCCATCGGCGATGCGGGCATTGGCCTCGCGCGGCGAAAGAAGGGGAAGTGACATGGCGGCTCCTTACGGGCAATAAAGGGTTTTCAGGGTGCTGATAATCTGATGCACCGCGTCGTTTTTAATGAAATAGAGAATGCGCTGCGCCTCGCGGGTGCTGGCGATCAGGCCTTCCTCACGCATGCGCGCCAGATGCTGCGACGTGGCGGAAGGACTCAGGCCCGTCGCGCGGGCCAGCTCCCCCGCGCTGGTGCCGGGGGCGCCGCACAGCGTGCAGAGGATCAGAAGCCGACGCGGGTTGCTCATTGCTTTTAAAAGCGTTGCGGCCTGCTCTGCGCTGGCCTGAAGCTGTTCAAGTTCAGTCATAGTACTTTAGCATTTACTTAATTAAGGTAATGCTAAAGTAATTGTGCGTATTACGCCAGCGTCAAAAGCGTAAAAGAGGGTAAACGCGGAGCAGGGAACTGGCGCAGACAGGTAAACTGGCTATGCTTAGAAATGGTTCTCTCTATTATTTTCAATGGATTAGCTTGCACGGAGTGTTAATATGGGTTTTTGGCGTATTGTTTTTACCATCCTGCTGCCGCCGCTGGGCGTGCTGTTGGGCAAAGGGCTTGGCTGGGCGTTTATCATCAACATTCTTCTGACGCTGCTGGGCTACTTCCCCGGCCTCATTCACGCGTTTTGGGTACAGAGCAAAAGCTAAGCGCGCCACAGTAAATCGCTATAGATATCGGTCAGCACCCCCGCTGGACCAAACTGCTGTTTGATCCAGCGCGTGACCTGGCCTGTCGCGGCATGCTGCGTGGCGAGCAGCATGCGCGAATCCTGACGCGGGTTATTGATACGTCGCGTCACCAGCAGCCCGTCTTCCACCGCGTCCCGCGCCATATACTCCGGTAAAAAACCTATCCCTTCGCCCAGGATCTGACACTGGCATTTGGTATTAAAGTCCGGCACCAGAATCGCCTCCTGACCGTGCAGCAGCCAGCCCACCTTCTTGTTAATGGTGTGTGCGGTATCTTCCACCATGATGTTGGGATACAGGCGCAGCTGGCTCTCCGCTATCGGTTCCGGAACGAACGCCAGCGGATGCGCCGGCGCAATGGCAAACACCCAGCGGATGGCGCCGATCTCGGTGTAGTCAATTCCGCCGCCGTCGAGCAGCGTGTCCGGCGCGCCAATGGCGATATTGGCCTGGTTGTTGATGATCGAATCCCACACGCCGTTATAGACCTCCGTGGTGACGGTGATCTGGCAGGTAGGAAACTGCTTTTTCAGCACCTGGAGCAGCCGCGCGGTATGGCGCGGCGTATATAACAGCTGGTTGATACAGATGCGCACCCGCGCCTCGATGCCCTGTGAAATGGTATCAATCCCGCGCTTGATGGCGTGGAAGTCGTTAAGCAGGTCGGTGGCTTTGCGGTAAAAGTAGAACCCGGACTCGGTCAGCTCAATGCTGCGCGTGTTACGCACAAACAGCACCACGTCCAGCCCGGTTTCCATCCGCTTGATGGTGTAACTGATGGCCGAGGTGGTGACCCCCAGCTCGGCAGCCGCCTTGCTGAAGCTGCCGAAGCGTGCGGCGGTGGTAAAGGCCAGCAGGTTCTCTTCGGTAAAGATGGAATTCATATCACAGCTTCCTCAGTCATCAGTTTTGAACATATTTTAACAACGCCTTTACAACACATTTGAAGCCGATCACAGTTCTGACTCTTTACGCAGAGCCCCGTCATGCAAGGCTTTTTCAACCATAAGAATAATGCAGCCTGAGGCGCTAAAAAGCGGTTAAACATAAGAAAAAGGTTGCACGGACGCACGTTTTATCCCGACTGTTGAATTTATCTCAACAATGAATTCACTGTCGATGAATCATTTTTAAGCGGATTCTTTTATGACCAGGCTGTTGCTATTCTCGGGTCAAGAGCAATAAAACATCGGGAGTCTGAATATGTCTGCAACTGAACTGGTTACGGAATTTCTGCTGGCGGCAGAAGAGGGAAATAGCGATGCGCTAAAAGCCTGTCTGGAAAAAGGCGTGGATATTAACGCCACTAACCGCCAGAAAAGAACCGCCGTTACGATTGCCAGCCTGAAAAAACACTATTCCTGCGTGGCGTTATTAATTGCCGCCGGGGCAGATATTGATAAACAGGACCAGACCTGTTTTAACCCCTTCCTGATCAGCTGCCTGACGAACGATTTAACCCTCCTGCGGCTGGTATTACCCGCGAATCCGGATCTCGACCGCCTTACCCGCTTCGGCGGCGTGGGCATTACCCCTGCCAGTGAAAAAGGGCACGTGGAGATCGTGCGCGAGCTGCTGGAAAAAACCGACATTAACGTTAACCACACCAACTTTGTCGGCTGGACGCCGCTGCTGGAAGCCATTGTGTTAAACGACGGCGGTGCGAAACAGCAAGAGATTGTGAAGCTGCTGCTGGATCACGGCGCGAACCCGCACATGACCGACAAATACGGCAAAACCCCGCTCGAACTGGCGCGGGAGAAAGGCTTCACTGAGATTGCCGACCTGCTGCTGGCCGCGGGCGCGTAAAACGACCGGTCAGCCCGTTCCGGCTGGCCGCTAATTTAAAAAAGCATTTTTACCGACGTGCATTTTGCACGACGGCGGCCCCCTTTTATCCGCAAACAGGTGCAAATAATGCCAACGAAAATCGTGATTAAAAAGAATACGTATTTTGACTCCGTGTCATTAATGTCCGTTTCCACCAAAGCCAATAAATTGCCGGGCGTCGAGCAGGCCTTTGTCGCCATGGCGACGGAAATGAATAAGGGCGTATTAAAAAACCTCGGGCTGTTAACGCCGGAATTAAATGAGGCGAAAAACGGCGACCTGATGATCGTCATTAAAGGCGACGCGGCAAATGATGAAACCCTGGCGGCCATCGAAGCGCTGTTCACGCGTAAAGAGCCCGCGGGTTCCCATGAAGCGCGCTACGCGACGATTGCCAGCGCCAAAAAACATCGCCCGGAGAGCAACCTCGCGGTGATTTCCGTCAACGGCACCTTCGCTGCCCGCGAAGCGCGCCAGGCGCTGGAACACGATCTCAACGTGATGCTCTTCTCCGATAACGTGTCGCTCGACGACGAGCTGGCGCTGAAGCAGCTCGCGCATAAGAAAGGGCTGCTGATGATGGGGCCGGACTGCGGCACCGCCATTATCAACGGCGCGGGATTGTGCTTCGCCAACGCGGTGCGTCGCGGGCCGATTGGCATCGTCGGCGCGTCCGGCACCGGCAGCCAGGAGCTAAGCGTGCGCATCCATGAATTCGGCGGTGGCGTGTCGCAGCTGATTGGCACCGGCGGGCGCGATCTTAGCGAGAAGATCGGCGGCCTGATGATGCTCGACGCCATCGACATGCTGGAAGCCGACGAGGGCACAGAGGTGATTGCGCTGATCTCCAAGCCGCCTGCGCCAGCCGTGGCAGAGAAGGTGCTGGCTCGCGCCAAAGCCTGCCGCAAGCCGGTGGTTGTTTGCTTCCTCGGGCGCAATGAACCGCCCGCCGATGAGGACGGACTGCAGTTTGCGCGCGGCACCAAAGAGGCGGCGCTGAAGGCCGTTCTGCTTACCGGCATCAAAAAAGAGTCCCTCGATCTGCACCCGCTCAACTGGCCATTGATTGAAGAAGTGCGCGCCCGCCTGACCCCGCAGCAGAAGTACATTCGCGGCCTGTTCTGCGGCGGCACCCTGTGCGACGAGGCGATGTTTGCGGCGCTTGCGAAATTCGACGACGTCTACAGCAACATCCAGCCGGATCCGGCTAAGCGCCTGAGCGACATAAGCGTCAGTAAAGCCCATACCTTCCTCGACTTTGGCGACGATGAGTTCACCAACGGCAAGCCGCACCCGATGATCGACCCGACCAACCGCATCAGCCGCCTGCTGCAGGAGGCGCGCGATCCGGAAGTGGGCGTCATCGTGATGGACTT
Source organism: Enterobacter sp. HMSC16D10 (assembly GCF_001807145.1). Taxonomy (NCBI): domain Bacteria; kingdom Pseudomonadati; phylum Pseudomonadota; class Gammaproteobacteria; order Enterobacterales; family Enterobacteriaceae; genus Enterobacter; species Enterobacter sp. HMSC16D10. The sequence goes on along the minus strand of NZ_KV787915.1, from coordinate 85,569 downwards.
CGTGCTGGGCTTCGGCGCGCATGAGGATCCGGTAGGGGTGATGATCGACGCGATCAAAGAGGCGCAGGCTATCGCGAAGGCCGATAACCGTCCGCTTGAGATCCTCGGCTACGTGCTCGGCACCGACCAGGATCCGCAGTCGCTGGCGCAGCAGTGCCAGATGCTGACCGACGCAGGCGTCATCTGGGCCAGCAGCAGCACCAATACCGGATTACTCGCACGCGAATTTGTCTGCAAAGGGGAGAACGCATAATGACCACCTTATTCAACCAGCCGCTGAACGTCATTAACGTCGGCATTGCGATGTTCAGCGACGATCTTAAAAAGCAGCACGTACCCGTGACCCCGCTCGACTGGACGCCGCCGGGGCAGGGCAATATGCAGGTGGTGGAAGCGCTCGACCAGCTGGCGAAAAAACCGCTGGCGGAGAAGATCGCCGCCGCTAACCAAATCGCCCTTGAGCGCATTATTCAGTCCCATCCGGTGCTTGTGGGCTATGACCAGGCGATTAACGTTGTGCCGGGGATGACCCGCACCACCATTCTGCACGCCGGTCCGCCAGTCTCCTGGGAAAACATGTGCGGCGCGATGAAGGGCGCGGTCACCGGTGCGCTGGTGTTTGAAGGTCTGGCGACGGATCTGGAGGATGCGGCCAGGCTTGCCGCCTCCGGGGAGATCGCCTTCTCGCCGTGCCACGAGCACGACTGCGTGGGCTCGATGGCGGGCGTCACCTCTGCGTCGATGTTTATGCACATTGTTGAGAACAAAACCTACGGCAACCGCGCCTTCACCAACCTCAGCGAGCAGATGGCGAAGATCCTGCGCATGGGGGCCAACGACCAGAGCGTGATCGATCGTCTGAACTGGATGCGCGATGTGCTCGGCCCGATGCTGCGCGACGCGATGAAGATTATCGGCGAAATCGACCTGCGCCTGATGCTGGCCCAGGCGCTGCACATGGGCGACGAGTGCCACAACCGCAACAATGCGGGCACCACGCTGCTGATCCAGGCGCTGACCCCGGGGCTGATCCAGGCGGGCTACCCGGTAGCGCAGCAGCGCGAGGTATTCGAGTTTGTCGCCAGCAGCGACTACTTCTCCGGCCCGACGTGGATGGCGATGTGTAAAGCCGCGCTGGACGCCGCCCACGGCATTGAATACAGCACCGTGGTTACCACCATGGCGCGCAACGGCTACGAGTTCGGCCTGCGCGTCTCCGGCCTGCCGGGGCAGTGGTTCACCGGCCCGGCGCAGCAGGTGATTGGCCCGATGTTCGCGGGCTATAAGCCGGAGGATTCCGGGCTGGACATCGGCGACAGCGCGATCACCGAAACCTACGGCATCGGCGGCTTTGCGATGGCGACGGCCCCGGCGATTGTCGCCCTGGTGGGCGGGACGGTGGAGGAAGCCATCGACTTCTCCCGTCAGATGCGCGAAATCACCCTCGGCGAAAACCCGAACGTCACCATTCCGCTGCTCTCCTTTATGGGGATCCCGACCGCCATCGACATCACGAAGGTCGCGGGCAGCGGCATTCTGCCGGTCATCAATACCGCCATTGCCCACAAAGACGCGGGCATCGGCATGATAGGGGCGGGCATCGTTCACCCGCCGTTTAGCTGTTTTGAAAAGGCGCTGTTGACCTTCCGCGATCGCTACTTTTTATAAGGCATGCATCCATGAAAAACATGAAACTGGAGTGGAAAAGAGGTGACTGGGCGGCGTATTTCGGGTTGATGACCAACAACCTGACCAATCTGCTGACCATGATGGGGTTGCTCATTTTTGTCGTCGGCATCCCGAAGGAGATTGTTTATGGACGCATTGCGCCAGCCTTCGGGCTGGCGGTATTGGCCGCGAGTATTTGCTATGCGTGGTTCGGCATGCAGATGGCGCGCCAGACCGGGCGTACGGACGTCCCGCGCTGCCGTCCGGCCCCAGCGCGCCGTCAATTTTTACCGTGACCTTCCTGGTGCTGATGCCGGTCTATCAGCAAACGGGCGATGCGGAGTTCGCGATTCAGATTGGCCTGGTGTGGTGCTTCGTGGAGGCGATGATCCTGGCGGGCGGTTCGTTCCTCGGTGAAACCATCCGCAAGATGATCCCGCGCACCGTGCTGCTGTCGTGCCTCTCCGGCCTGGGCCTGCTGCTGCTGGCGATGAACCCGATGCTGCAGGCGTTCGAAGCGCCGACCGTGTCGTTCATCGTCCTGCTGCTGATCTTCATCAACTGGTTCGGTAAAAAGCCGATTTTCGCCAAAATCCCGACCGGTCTGCTGTTGCTGATTGCCGGTACGGCCCTGGCGTGGATCTCCGGTCTGCAAAGCCCGGAAGCGATCAAAGCGTCCATGTCATCGTTCGGCTTTAACCCGCCGCAGGTGCATGTGGAGGGCTTCCTGCAGGGCTTGCCGCACGCGCTGCCGTATCTGGCCTCTGCCGTGCCGCTGGGTCTGGCGAACTACATCTTTGACCTGGAGAACATCGAAAGCGCCCACGCGGCGGGGGATGAATACCCGACGCGCAAGGTGATGCTGGCGAACGGTCTGGCGTCGATGCTCGGCTGCCTGATGGGCAACCCGTTCCCGGTGACGGTTTACGTCGGCCACCCGGGCTGGAAAGCGATGGGGGCAAGCATTGGCTACACGCTGGCCTCTGGCGTGACCATGTTCATCGTGCCGCTGTTCGGGCTGGGAGCCTTTATGCTCGCCATCATCCCGATGACCGCCATCGTACCGATTCTGGTGTTTATCGGCGTGGTCACCGCCAACCAGGTGGTGAGGGAGACGCCGAAGGTGGAAGTGCCCGTGATCTTCATCTGCCTGTTCCCGTGGATCGCCAACTGGGCGCTGACCATGATGAACAGCGTGATGGGGGCGGCGGGCACCAATGCCGCCAAAATCGGTACCGACGTGCTGCACAGCAAAGGGATCTACTACGAAGGACTCGTCCATCTGGGGAACGGGGCACCGCTCGCCAGTATGCTCTGGGGCTGTATCGCCATTTTCGCCATCATCAATAAACCGCTGCGCGGCGCCGTGGCTGCCGCGGGCGGGGCACTGCTGGCGCTGTTCGGGGTGATCCACGCTCCGGTGGTGGGCTTTGCCGAAGGCAGTTCGCTGATGTTCGTCACCGCGTATCTGATGATGGGCGGCATGTTTGTGGTGAAGCATTTTCTCGACAGCCGGGAAGTGACGAGCGCTGCGTCGGGTACTGTTGCGAAGGAGCACGTATGAAAGAGCTTATGGTCGTTGCCATCGGCGGCAACAGCATTATCAAAGACAACGCCAGCCAGTCGATTGAACATCAGGCGCAGGCGGTTAAAGCGGTGGCAGAGTCGGTGCTCGAAATGCTGGCCTCCGACTATGACATCGTGCTCACCCACGGCAACGGTCCGCAGGTGGGGCTGGATCTGCGCCGCGCCGAAATCGCCCACGAGCGGGAAGGGCTCCCGCTGACCCCGCTGGCAAACTGCGTGGCGGACACCCAGGGCGGCATCGGCTACCTCATCCAGCAGGCGCTGAACAACCGTCTGGCCGCACGCGGGGAGCAAAAAGCGGTCACGGTCGTCACGCAGGTGGAGGTGGATAAAAACGATCCCGGCTTTACGCACCCGACGAAGCCGATCGGCGCGTTCTTCAGCGAGGCGCAGCGCGACGAGCTGCAGCGCGCGCATCCGGACTGGCACTTTGTTGAGGATTCGGGCCGGGGCTACCGTCGCGTGGTGGCCTCCCCGCAGCCGCTGCGCATTGTCGAGGCCGATGCGATCAAGACCCTGACGCAAAAAGGCTTTGTGGTGATTGGCGCGGGCGGCGGCGGGATTCCGGTGGTGCGCACTGAGCAGGGCGATTACCAGAGCGTCGACGCGGTGATCGATAAAGATCTCTCCACCGCGCTGCTGGCGCGCGAGATCCGCGCCGACGTGCTGGTGATTACCACCGGCGTGGAGAAGGTGTGCGTCAACTTCGGCAAGCCAAACCAGCAGGCGCTGGACACGGTGAGCGTGGCGCAGATGACGCGTTACAAAGACGAGGGCCATTTCCCGGCGGGCAGCATGCTGCCCAAAATCGTCGCCTCGCTGGCGTTTTTACACCACGGCGGCAAGCGCGTGATTATCACCTCGCCGGACTGCCTGCCCGCCGCGCTGCGCGGGGAAACCGGTACCCATATTGTGAATGAAGGAAGATAAGATGAGTGAAAATAAAAGCCGCCGTGAATTCATCAGCCAGAGCGGCAAAATGGTGACCGCCTGCGCGCTGTTTGGCGCGACCGGCTCCGTCGCGTATGCTGCCGACACTGCAAAGGCAACCTGCGAGACGGGGAAACCGATGACCATCACCGCGAAACATTACTATCTGGACAACGTGCTGCTCGAAGCCGGGTTTAATTTTGACGGAAACGTGGCGACGAGCACCCGCACCGAGCTGAAAACGCTGGAGATTCAAGACGGGAAGATCGTCGCCCTGCGGGACAACAAGCGCCACGCCGACGCCACGCTGCCGCACTACGACGCGGGCAACACGCTGATGCTCCCGGCAATGCGCGACATGCACATCCACCTGGATAAAACCTTTTACGGCGGCCCGTGGCGTTCCCTCAACCGCCCGGCGGGCACCACCATTCAGGACATGATCCGTCTTGAGCAGAAGCTGCTGCCTGAGCTCCAGCCCTACACCCAGGAGCGTGCGGAAAAGCTGATCGACCTGATCCAGTCCAAAGGCTCCACCCTCGCCCGCAGCCACTGCAATATTGAGCCGACCTCCGGCCTGAAGAATCTCGAAAACCTGCAGGCGGTGCTGGCGCGCCGCAAGCCCGGATTTGACTGCGAGATCGTGGCGTTTCCGCAGCACGGCCTGCTGCTGTCGAATTCCGAAAAGCTGATGCGCGAAGCGATGCAGGCCGGGGCGCACTACGTGGGCGGGCTGGACCCGACCAACGTCGACGGGGCGATGGAGAAATCCCTCGATCTGATGTTCCAGATTGCGCTGGACTATGACAAAGGGGTGGACATTCACCTGCACGAAACCAGCCCGGCGGGCGTGGCGGCGGTGAACTACATGGTCGAAACCGTGGAGAAAACCCCGCAACTGAAGGGCAAGCTGACCATCAGCCACGCCTTCGCGCTGGCCACGCTCAACGAGCAGCAGGTGGATGAGATTGCTACCCGCATGGCGGCGCAGCAGGTGACTATCGCCTCCACCGTGCCGATTGGCACCCTGCATATGCCGCTGAAGCAGCTGCGGGACAAGGGCGTGTTTGTGATGACCGGCACCGACAGCGTAATCGACCACTGGTCGCCGTACGGTCTGGGGGACATGCTGGAAAAAGCGAATCTCTACGCCCAGCTCTACATCCGCCCGAACGAGCAGACGCTCTCCCGCGCGCTGGGAATTGCGACCGGCGACGTGCTGCCGCTGAACGACAAAGGCGAACGCGTGTGGCCGAAAGCGCAGGACGACGCCAGCTTTGTGCTGGTGGACGCCTCCTGTTCCGCCGAAGCCGTGGCGCGCATCTCCCCGCGCACCGCGACGTTCCATAAGGGAAATTTGGTCTGGGGTACGGTGGGCTAAAAGCGAGCCGGGTGGCGGCTTCGCCTTACCCGGCCTACTGAAACCCTCAAAGCGTAGGCCGGGTAAGCGCAGCGCCACCCGGCAATGTTTTATACTGGGAGTCACATTATTAAAGAGGGATCTGCCATGGCACAAAACATCTACGACAACCCGGCGTTTTTCGAAGGCTACGCCCAGCTTCCGCGCTCGGTGCAGGGGCTGGACGGTGCGCCGGAGTGGCCCGCGCTTAAGGCCATGCTGCCGGATTTAACCGGTAAATCGGTTGTCGATCTCGGCTGCGGCTACGGCTGGTTCTGCCGCGCCGCGCGCGAACTGGGCGCCTCTGAGGTCACGGGCGTTGATATCTCCGAAAAGATGCTCGCCCGCGCAGCGGAGCTTACGGCGGACCCACAGATTCACTATCAGCGCAGCGATCTGGACACTCTCAAGCTCGACGAAAGCAGCCTCGACCTCGTCTACAGCTCGCTGGCGCTGCACTACCTTCCGGAACTGGACACGTTATTCGCCAGGGTTCAGCGCGCGCTCAAGCCCGGCGGCAGCCTGGTCTTTTCCATGGAGCACCCGATTTACACCTGCGCCTCGCGTCAGGGCTGGCTGACCGACGATAACGGCGAGCGGTTCTGGGGCGTGAATCATTATCAGGACGAAGGCCAGCGCGTCAGCAACTGGCTGGCGGACGGGGTGATCAAATACCACCGCACGCTGGGCACCACGCTTAACGCGCTGATTAAGGCCGGATTAACGATAAGCAACGTCAACGAATGGGGACCAGCGCAGGCGCAGATTGACGCCTGGCCCGCGCTGGCCGAAGAGGCGGAGCGCCCGATGCTGGTGCTGATCGCCGCCCGCAAGGCTCAGTAGCCGACCTTGTACACCCGCCCGGTCTGCACGCCTTCCACGCTGCGACGATAGGCTTGCGCCACCGTGGCGGCAGGCACGCTTTCGAAGCCCGGGAAGAAGCCATCGTACGTGTCGACCGATTCGGTGAGCACCGTTGGGCTAATCAGGTTGATGCGGATCCCGCGCGGCAGTTCGCAGGCTGCGGCGCGAACAAACCCTTCCAGCGCCGCGTTCACCGTGGTGGCATTTACCCCCTGCGCAATCGGCTCGTGCGCCACGATCCCGCTTATCAACGTAATCGAGCCGCCTTCGTTCAGGTAGTGCTGGCCGGTCAGCGCCAGACGCACCTGCCCGAGCAGCTTATCCTGCAGGCCCTGGTTGAAGTCACTGTCCTTCATGGTCGCGAGCGGGCCGAAGTAGAGGCCGCCGCTGGCGGACACAATGGCATCCACCGGGCCGATTTTCTCAAACAGCGCCTGAACGCTCGCCTGCGAGGTGATATCCACCTGCTCGTCGCCCTGCGTGCGGCCCACGCGGATGACCTCGTGGCGACGACTCAGCTCATCCGTTACCGCACGACCGACCGTACCGCTGGCACCAATAATGACGATTTTCATAGCCGACTCCTTATGTTGTGAGCCTTCATTCTTTAATAAATTAAAAGTCGGATAAACTGGGCTAAAGTTAGAAGATTGCTAACCATAGGTTTGGAATATGGATAAGCTTCGCAGCATGGAGACGTTTATTGCCGTGGTGGAAAGCGGCAGCTTCACCGGCGCGGCGGCACGGCTGGAGATGTCGGCGGTGATGGTGGGCAAATACGTTGCGCTGCTGGAAGCACAGCTGGGCACCCGCCTGCTGGAGCGTAACACGCGCCGTCAGAGCCTGACGGATGCCGGACGCGTCTATTTTGAAGAGTCCCGACGGGTTCTGGAGCAGGTGTCGATTGCCGAAAGCGCGGTTGAACGGCTGCGTGCCACCCCCGCAGGAACCCTGCGCGTCACGGCGCCTACGTCGTTTGGCGGCTGCGCGATCGCCCCGCTGACGGCAACCTTTTTGCAGCGCTACCCGGAGGTACGCATCGAGCTGGATCTGACTAACCGGATGGTCGATCTGGTGGAAGAGGGCGTCGATCTGGCCATTCGCATTGGCGACATTCGTAATGACGATCTGGTGGCGAAATACCTGTGCCCCTACAACATGGTGATCTGTGCCGCGCCGGACTATTTAGCGCAACACGGCACGCCGCAAACGCCAGACGATCTGGTGGATCACCTCTGTCTTTCGCACACGGTGTGGACCGCGCGCAACGAGTGGCGGCTGCCGGGCGTGGAAGGGGAGGTGCGCTGGAAGCGCGATGCCGTTTTACGATGCAATGACGGCTATGGCTTACGCATGGCGGCGCGCGCGGGGGCGGGGCTGTTGCTGCAGCCGGAGGTGCTGGTGGCGGAAGAGCTGGCAAGCGGCAGGCTGGTTCGGGTGCTGGAACCGTTCACGCCCGCGCCGAGGCCGGTGCATTTACTGTGGCGTCAGGATTTGCGGCCGCTGCCTAAGCTGACGGAATTTATTGCCCATATTCTGCTAAGATTGGGCACAATATAAAAAAAGAAGGTAATCAAAGAATGTCTGCAAACAAACTCGCCCGCAGCGCGCAGGGCCTGCAATCCTCTGCCATCCGTGAATTATTAAAACATAGCAAAATGGCGGGCGTGATTTCGCTGGGTGGGGGTATCCCAAACCCGGACCTGTTCGATCGCGAAGGGCTGAAAATTGCCTCTGATGCCGTCTTATCGCAGCATTTTGGGGAAGCATTCCAGTATGGCCTGACGGAAGGCGTGCCGGGGCTGCGCGAAGAAATTAAACGCATCTGCGAGGGGCGCGGCATCACCTGTAAGGCCGATGATGTCGTCATTACCTCCGGCTCTCAACAATCTCTGGACGTGCTGGCGCGCGCGTTAATGAATCCGGGCGATACGGTTGTCGTTGAGCGTCCAACCTATCTTGCTGCGCTGCAGGTCTTTGGCCTGGCGCAGGCCAACTTTGAATCCGTCGGCACCGACGGTGACGGCATGAAGGTTGATGAACTTGAGGCGTTGGTGGCAAAGAAAACCATCAAAGCGGTCTATATCGTTCCAACCTTTGGTAACCCAGGTGGCGTTACGCTGTCTGAGGCGCGCCGTAAACAGCTGGTGGCACTCTCGAAGCGCTATGACTTCGTGATTATCGAAGACGATCCGTACAGCGAAATTAACTATACCGATGACGTTTTCCGCCCGTTAATTGCCCATGCCAAAGATATCGGCAACGAAGAGAACGTGGTGTATACCTCCACCTTCTCTAAAATCCTCGCGCCGGGTACCCGTGTGGGCTGGGTGGTGGTACCGGAGTGGCTGAAGCGCGCGGTGGTGAACCTTAAGCAAACCACCGATCTGCACACCAGCACGCTGTCGCAGCTGATGACATACGAGTACCTGAAGACCGGCCGTCTGGCCGATCAGATTAAAACGATCCGCGAGGCCTATCGCGAGAAATACCGGACGTTCGCCACGGAGCTGGAAGCCGAGCTGGGCGACGTGATGTCGTTCCACAAGCCGAAGGGCGGCATGTTCCTGTGGGCGAAAATGAACAACGGCATGAACACTACCCGCTGGCTGGAAAAAACCTTAAGTAACGGCGTGGTCTTTGTGCCGGGCGAATTTTTCTACTGCAACGAGCCGGACCAGACAACGCTGCGCATGTCATTCGTCACCCCAACGGATGAGCAGCTGATAGAAGCGGTTCGACGCCTGAAAAAATCGCTGTAAAAGACCTGCGCATAACGGTGGTTTTGCCGTTATGCGCAATACGCGTTCAGGGCGGCACGGGCCGCAATCGTCCATGGAGATCTCCATGTTTGAATTTCTGATCGGTGTTGTGACGCACACGCCCGTCTGGGTGTGGGTGCTGTTTATCTTCCTTATCTCCCGCGGCCTTAAAGCCCGACGGCCCGCCACCGTGACGCTGGAGCGGCTTGCCATTATTCCGGGCATCTTTCTTATCTGGGATATTTACGATCTGATAGTCTATCGCACGCTGACTCCCGGGACTGTTGCATTGTGGACGGCGGGGATCCTTGCCGGTGCCGCGCTGGGGTATGTCCTGATTAAGCAGGCTGTGATTACCCGCGCAGAGGCGCCGCGCAGCCTTTACCGCCAGGCCGACTACACCGCGCTGCCGTTTATGATGCTGGCGTTCGGGGTGAAGTATGTGCTGGGCGTGATGAGCGCGGTCTCTCCCCAGACGATGCAGCAGCCCGCCATGAGCGCGCTGGCGATCGTCTCCGGCGGCGTGTTTGCCGGCGTCTTTATCGGGAAATTTGCGCGCTATGTTGGAGTCTATGTCGCCCGGGTTCCGGTCTGATGCCCTCACCCCAACCCTCTCCCGCAGGGAGAGGGAGAAAACCATGTAGGCCGGGTAAGGCGCAGCCGCCACCCGGCGATTGACTACCGCTCCCTCAGCGCCTCTTTCGCCCGGTTGAACGGTTTAATCATGTAATCCAGCACCGTTTTCTCGCCGGTTTTAATATCCACTGTCGCAATCATCCCCGGCACAATCGAGAAATGCCTGCCTGCCTTATTGACCAGGTAATCCTGGCTGGTGCGGATAAACACCCGGTAGTAAAACACCTCCGGCTTGGCCTCGTCCTGAATGGTGTCCGGGGAAATGGTCTCGACCACGCCGTGCAGCCCGCCGTAAATGGCGTAATCGTAGGCGGTGATTTTGACCAGCGCCTCCTGGTTCGGATGGATAAAAGCGATATCACGCGGCGAGAGGCGGGTTTCGATCAGCAGGTGATCGTCCACTGGCACAATCTCCATTAGCTCGCCGTTGGGCGGGATCACCCCGCCGATGGTGGTGACCTTGATGTTTTTCACGATCCCGCGCACCGGAGATTTAACCGTCAGGCGGGTGACGGAATCCTGGCGGCCCTTGAGGATCGCCGACACCATATCCACCTCCGCGTTGGCCTTGGAGAGCGCCTCGCGGGCCTGGACGTAATACTGCGAACGCACGTCGGTGAGCTTCAGCTCCAGATCGCTTTTCTGCCGCTGCAGGCGCAGCACCTCCACGTGGCTGGCGGCCCCGGTCTTTACCAGCCGCTGGGTAATGGCCAGCTCTTTATTCGCCAGATCTAACGCGGCGCGAAGCTCCCGCTGGGTATCCTCCAGCTGCGCGCGGCGCGAGTTGTACAGCCGGGTTTCGTCGGCAATCAGATCCGGCCATTTCGCCAGCGAAGGCGGGAATTTCAGCGGCAGATCGTTTACCTCGGCGTACAGGCGGGCGCTGGAGGCCAGCGAGGCGCGGTAGCGCGCCGCGCTTTCGCCGACGTTTGACTCGGAACGGGTCGGATCAAGCCGCGCCAGCACCTGTCCGGCCTGCACCTGATCGCCCTCGTGGACGTTCAGCTCGGTGAGGATCCCCCCGTCCAGCGACTGTAAAACCTGCTCGCGCGAGCTGGGGATCACTTTCCCCGATCCGGTTGACACCTCATCCAGCACGCCAAACCACGCCCAGACGCCCAGCACCACAAACATCAGCAGCGAGAAGATCACAATCCGACGCGCGCCGGTGTAGCCGCTTTCGGAGTCGAGGGCGTTATCCAGATCGTCCATTGCCGCCACGTCACGCTGACTGATTTTCATTTTTCCACTCCCGTCCGGTTGCTGCCTGTTGCTGTTGCTGCTGCATGCGGCTGTTGCTCAGCGCCTGGGCTTTTGGCGCATCCATCACCAGCATGCCCTCTTTCAACACGACCACGCGCTCCACCAGCTCCAGCACCGGTACGCGATGGGTGGCGACGATCAGGGTGCGGTGCCCGAGCCAGTCGCCCAGACGCTGGATGAATTCCCGCTCGGTGTGCTCGTCCAGCGAGGCGGTGGGTTCATCCATCAGCACGATATTCGGATCGCGCAGGAGCATGCGCGCCAGCAGAATCGACTGGCGCTGCCCGCCGGAGAGCCCCACGCCGTTTTCCATGATCGGGTAGTCCAGCCCCTTGGGCAGCTTCTGCACGAAACTTGCCGCGCCGGTCAGTTCCAGCGCTTCAAAGATCTCTTCGTCGGTGGCGCGCGGCATGCCGAGGGTGATGTTCTCGCGCAAGGTGCCGTAAAACAGCCGCGCGTTCTGGGTCATAAAGCCGACGTTGCGCCGCACGTCCGCCACGTCGAGATGCGGCAGGCTGAAGCCGTCGAGCCGCAGCTCGCCCGCCGCCAGATCCATCCCGCCCGCCATCGCCTGCAGCAGGGTCGATTTGCCCGCGCCGTTGCGCCCGAGGATCGCCACTTTCTCACCCGGCACGATCTCCAGGCGGTTAATGCGCAGCGCCATGCGCGGATCGTCCGGCTGATAGCGGAACTGCGCCTGCTCAAAGAGGTAGTGGCCGCGCAGCACGTCCTGGCGGATCGGCGTCTCCTCGCGCTGGTTTTCGGTAGGGAGCTGCATGATGCTGTCCAGCCCCTCTTTTGCCGCTTTGACCTGCTGCCAGCGGGCCAGCACGCCGCACAGCGTCGCCATCGGGGCGATCATGCGGGAGGCCAGCATCGAGGCGGCGACCACCGAGCCGGTGGTCAGGGTACCGTCGATCACCATCGGCGCGCCGACCACAATCACGGCGGCGTAAACCAGGCTCTGAATGGTCATCCCCCAGCTGATCAGGTTCTGCGTCAGCTCGCGGGTGCGCAGGCCGGATTCGGCGGTGATCTGGATATAGCTGTTCCACTGCTGCAAAAAGCGGTTTTCCGCCTGCATCAGCTTGATGTCCTCCAGCCCCTGCACGCTCTCCACCAGCACCGCGTTGCGCAGGGTCGATTCATGGGCCGACTGCTTTGCCAGCTCCGCCAGCTTCTTCTGCAGCAGCAGGCCGGGCAGGACCATGATCACCGCCGCGACCGGAGCGATCCACGCCAGCTGCGGGGCGATGATCGCCAGCACCACCACGAACAGTAAAAAGAAGGGCAGGTCGACAATCGTCGAGATGGTGGACGAGGTGACCATCTCGCGGATCTGCTCCAGCTCGCGCAGCTGTGAGATAAAGCTCCCGGTGGATCGGGGAATCGCGCTGTTGCGCAGCCGCAGCGCGTGGCCGAAGACGCGATCCGAGACGCGCATATCCGAGCGCTTGCCCAGCAGATCCATAATGTGGCCGCGCGCCACGCGCAGCACGAAGCCAAACAGGGTGGCGATCAGCACCCCGATGGTCAGGACGTACAGCGTCGGGTAGGACTGGGCGGGGATCACCCGGTCATAGACCTGCATGGAAAAGACGATCCCGGAAAGCGACAGCACGTTGATAAACAGCGCGGCGAGCATCACCTAGCTGTAGGGGCGGAGATCGCGCATCACCAGCCGGTAGAGCCAGTCCGGACGGTATTTTGAGATATAAGCATCCACGCGGCTGTCCTTCAGCGCGGCGAGAGGACGCAGGGCAATGACGTGGCGGATGGCGGGCAGCATGGCCGTCATCGACAGCCGGTTGGTGTAGGTCTGATCGTCGAAGAAGCTGACTTCCAGCGTATCGTCGCCGTCGAAGTGCTCGATCGCCCCGACCCGGCCGTCATTCAGCGCCACCACCACCGGCAGACGCCAGCTGTTGATTGACTGCTGGTCAGCGGTGAGCAGCTGAAACGACAGCCCCGCTTCACGGGCGAGCTGGGTGAGGGCGGGCACCATCGGTTTGCCTTTCAGCCACGGTGCGCCTGCGATCAGCGCGCCGGGCGAGCAGGCGACGCGGTAGCGGGTGGCGATAAAGCCAAAGGCCTGCGCCCACTGGGCCAGGGCCGCATCCGTCATGTTTTCACCTTGCGGGATATCACGCTGCTTCATGGCTGGATCTCCACGGTCTGGATGGTGCGGTTATCAAGGTCGAACGCATGACGCAATTGTCCGGTGTTATACAGGCAGTTGAGCTGCAGCTGGTGCAGCTGACCAACGGTCTGCTGCTGGGTGAAGCGCGCCTGATAAACCTCCTGTTCGGCGTTGAGCACGTCGAGCAGGGGGCGCGAGCCGAGGTCCAGATACTGCTGCTGGTACAGTTCGCGGGTGCGTGCGCTGAGCGCCTCCTGGCGACCCTGAATTTGCAGCGTGCTTTGCAGGCTCATCACCTGGCTGCGGGCTTCCAGCAGTTTCTGGCGAACGTCAAGGCGCGTGCGCTGAATGGTGGACTGTGCCGCCTCCACCGCATGTCCGGCGGCGTTACGCCGGGCGGTGAGGCCGCCGCCCTGATAGAGCGGCATCTGCACTTTCACCCAGGCGGAATACTGGGTGCGATCCCGCGTGTCGCTGCCCGCGTAGCGATCGTTCAGGTAGTGGCGCACCTCCGGCTCCAGCGAGACGGTGGGCGTCATCTGCGCGTCGGCGTAGTCGAGGTTAGCCCGGGCGACGTTAGCCTGCGCCCAGGCGGCGAGTACCGCGGGAACCAGTCGGTCGTCCGGCTCGGCGACATCGCAGCTGCGGGCCAGCTTTTGCGGAAAATCATTGCTGATCGCGTTCAGGCTGTTCCAGCCGAGAAAGCTCATCAGCGTCGCGCGGGCGCTGTCCAGGCTGGCCTGGTATTGCATCAGCTGGGCGCGCGCGCCTTCGATACGGGCATCGGTCTGTACCACGTCAGAGAGCGACGTAGCCCCCTCGTCGTTACGCTGGCGGGTCAGCGTGCCAATGGAGGAGAGGGCCTCAAGCTGCTCTTTGGCGGTGTCGACCATCTGCTGCCAGGTTTGCACCTGTACCATGGCGATAGCGGTATCGTGGGCGATGGTGTCGATACTCACCAGCACGTTAGCCTGCTGCTGGGCCACGCCGGCGCTTTCGGCGCGTACCTGGCTGGCCACCTTGCCGAAGTCGTAGAGCATTTGTGAGAGGGAAAGCACCAGCGACGGCGTAAAGCCGTTCTGGTCGCCGTCGTGGGAATACCCGTTGTCCACGCCGGCATTAATCTGCGGATAGTATTTTGACTTCGCGACGTCCACCTCTTCGCTCTGCTGGTAGAGTTTGCCCACGGCTTCGCTGATGGCCGGGTGCCACGTGACGGCACGGTTGACGGCCTCGCCAAGCTGTAATGAGCCGGGCGCGGCGTTGCCAGCCACCGGGGCCACGCGACCGTTGAGCGAGGGGAGTTCCTGCGTTTCGCGAAGCTGTCCGGTATTGATGGTTGCCGCCGGATTTGCGCAGAAAGCGGGCACAGATATCAGGCAGCACGAGAGCCACCAGTAAGGCATCTTCATTCCCATGTCATGTCCCTAATAAAAAAGTACAGCTTTATTATTAATGCCCGGGCGCTGTGCGCCCGGGTCATCTCTTGCAGGTGCTATCAGGTAATGATGTGTTGCTGGTTAACGAGCTCGTCGTACGTGGTCTGAACGTTATCAAGCGTAACGAGTGCAGTATTAGTGTAGGTGGACCCTGCACCATCACGGTCGATGGAGATCACAGTGTTGCTACCGCTTTGTGTGACATGGATATAATTCCCCAACGAGGCGGTATTACCGTCCCAGCCCACCAGCAGATCGCCGATGTCGATCTTGTCCCCCTGCGCCAGCGAGAACCCGGTCCAGTGATCGCCTCCGGCGCTGCTGACGTTACCCGCCGTGGCATTCCCCACCGTACTGTTCAGCACCTGGTAAATCAGCGTATCGCCGTAGGCCGTACCGGTGATGGCGTCGTTATGTTCCGAGCTGATGAACTGCGGCGCCATATTGATGGTCAGCGTAGCGGTATCCGTTCTTCCGGCAGAGTCGGTCAGGGTGTAGTTGAAGGTCTCCTTCGAGGTCATGGTTGAGAGCGATACCCCGCTGTTGAGGGTATAGGTGTAATGGCCGTCAGCGCCGATCGCCAGCGTGCCGTAGTGGCCGACAATGTTCACCGTTGCGCTGCCGGTATACGGATCCAGCGTGGTGGTTACGCCGTTGTAGCCGGTCACGCTCAGACGGGTATCCACCGAGTGGAGCTGATCCAGCACGCCGCCAGAGTCGGTGCCGTCAAAGATATTGCCGTTGACGGTGTGGCTGCCGGTGACGTCGAAATTACTCAGCGAGTAGGTGGTGCCGTTTACGCTTGGCGTGATGGTGATGGTCCCGACGCTGAGCCCCGGTACGCTACCGGTAAAGCTCAGCGTATAGGTCCCGGCGTTGAGATCCAGCCCGGTCAGCGGGACGTCGATACTGCCGCCCAGCAGCGAGGCGCCGCTGAAGGAGCCGCTGCGGATCGCGCCGTTGGCATCGCTAATCGTCCAGTTCACCGTCAGCCCGCCCAGCGCCAGCAGCGAGGCCACGCTAAAGTGCAGCGACGCGTTGTGCAGCGCGGTGTTCGGGTCGACCACGAAGGTTCCGCTGCCGCTGCCCTGGGTTGACGAGAGCAGGGCCGTGGTCCAGCTGGCGACGCCCACGGTGGTATCCGAGTAGACCGACGTGTGGTGCACCGAGGTAAGGTCCATCGTGGCGCTGACATCGTTGACCGCATTCATTGCCTGCGCGGTTGGGGTGATGTTGAGCGATGCCGTATCCTTCGAGCCGTCAGGCGCGGTAACGGTGTAGACGAACGTATCCGGCGTGCTGATATGGTCCGCGCCTACGCCGCTCCTCAGGGTATAGGTGTACTGACCGGACGCATTGATGGTCAGCGTGCCGTATTCCCCCTGAATGGTGGTGGTGCCGCTGCTGTTGACCGTCACGCCGTTCACTTCGGTAACCAGCGTGCCCGCTGGAACCGGGTCATTCGCCAGCACGTCGCCGGTGGTCGTTTCGCTAATACTCGCCACGCTGTAGACATGGTCCTGCAGGACGCTCAGCGTGTAGGCCGTCAGGGCGGTGATCCCGGACGCGGTATTCAGCAGGAACAGGTACTCCCCGGCAGGCAGGTTCAGCGTCAGCTGCGGTGACGTGCCCCCCAGCAGCGGCGCGCGCAGCCAGCCCGACTCGACGCGAACCTGCTCGAAGGTCTGGGTCGCATTGTTGAACTTATAGACGTACAGATCGAACACCGATGCCAGCGCCACGCCGCCCACGGAGGCCTGGATGGTCATGGTGCGGGTCGTCCCTTCCTCCACGTTGTAAATAATCGGGTTGGTCAGGTCGTCCAGCAGGTTAAGCCCCAGCGTGCTGCCGAGATTAATGCCCACCAGGGTAAAACCGTTCTGAGACGAGGCGCCGTTATTCACCTCACTCACGGTGGTGTCAAAGGTCAGCGAGGCCGTGTCGTCCACTGCCACAATGCCGTTGATGACCGTACCGGCACCCAGAGACAGCACCAGGTTTGCCGACGCGCTGACGCCGTTATGGGTGATGGTGTAGGTGAAGCTCTCCGTCCGGCCAACGACCGCGGCGCTGGTATCAGTCAGGTTGTAGGTATAGCTGCCGTCGCGGTTGATGGTCAGCGTACCGTATTTGCCCTGGATCACCGTGCCGTCGGCGTTCACGCTGGTGGTCACGCCCTGCGCGTTAGTGACCGTGGAGATAGTGGTGCCGGCCGGCGCGTTGTCGCTGCCGGCGGTCGGGTCCGTATCGAGGATCACGTTGCCGTTGAGGCTGGTATCGCCCGTGACCGTACCCGGACCGGTCTCTTTCACCGCCACGTCGAGGCTGGTGTAGGAGCCTGTCGCCAGCAGGTTGGTGTTGTAGCTCAGCACGCGGTAGTTGCCGTCGGCCAGCCCGGTCAGGTTCAGCGAGACGCCGGTGGCGCCGAGGGTCAGGAGATCGGCAAACTGCGGCTGGCCGGTATCCACCACGGTTGTCCAGACACCGTTAACGTAGTGCTGCACCACCAGCTCAAGGGTATTGAGCAGAGAGAGCACCGCCCCCGTGGCATTGGCGTTTACCACGATGTCCGCGCTGCCGCCGTTGCCCACCGTGAAGTTCACCTGCGCGGTGTCATTACCGATCAGCGTCAGGACGTTGCCCACGGCGCCGACCAGCAGGAAGCCGTAGTCGCTGTACTGGCTGTTGGTGACGGGCGCCGTGGTGCTGAGGTTCAGCTCTTCAACGTTATTGCTGGCGGAGAGCGGCACCACCGGCGCAAGGGCAGAGCCCGGCAGGGAGGTGTTGCCTGCGACGTCGGTCGCGGTGATCTGCAGCGTCTGACCTTCGATCTGTTTGTTAATGAAGGTGTAGCTGTAGGTGCCGTTGCTGCCCGCAATGGCGGTCACCGTTGAACCGTCCGCAAAGCGGATAGTGACGGTGCTGCCCGCCTCCGCGCTCCCGGTCAGGATGCTACCGTCGGCGTTGAAGGTGCCGGTCGGCGCCGTTGGCGCGGTCGTATCGACGATAATCGTCGTCACGGCTGACGCCACGCTGGTGTTGCCCGCCGCATCGGTGGCCGTAGCGGTAAAGTTATGCGTGCCCTGCGTCAACGTGGTGGTGGTTTGTGGCAGGGTCCAGTTGCCGCTGCCATCGGCGGTGACCGTGCCCACCAGCGTGATGCCGTCGTAGATCCGGACCGTGGCATTCGCTTCGGCAGTCCCGTTCAGCGTTGGACGGGTGTCGTTAGTCGGGTTCGTACCGGTCACGGGGCCGGTGACGCTGCCGACATCATCAATGACCGAACTGATGACCGGCGCGGCTGGCGGGAGGGTATCGACGTTAATCACATACCCGGCGGTGGGGGCGCTGGCGTTGCCCACCGCATCGGTGGCGGTGAAGGTCAACGTGTGCGCGCCGTTGCTCAGCGCCGGAGAAGGCGTAAAGCTCCACGCGCCGCCGGTCGCCGTCACGCTGCCGATCTGTACGCCGTTATCAAAGATTTTCACCGTGGCTCCCGCTTCCGCCGTACCGCTGAGGGTCGGCTGCGCGTCGTTGGTGAACCCACCGTTGGCAACCGGCGTCGCCGCATTGCCCACGTCATCCAGAATGCTGGTCAGCACCGGCAGCGCAGGCGGCGTGGTGTCGACGGTGAGGCTGAAGCTGGAGGACGACACGCTGGTATTGCCTGCTGCATCCGTGGCCTGCGCGGTAAAGCTGTGCGGGCCACTCGCCAGCGTGGTGGTGAGCAAGATACTCCAGCTGCCGCTGCCGTCCGCGGTGCCCGTGCCGACCAGAGTGGTGCCCTCATAGATCTTCACGGTGGCAAACGGTTCGCTGGTTCCGACAAGCCGAGGTACGGTGTCGTCGGTTGTCTGCCCGGACGTGAGCGGGCCGGTGATGCTGCCCACGTCGTCTATCGCCTGGCTGATAACCGGCGCGTTCGGTGCCGCGGTATCAACAATCAGGGTAAAGCCCGGCGAGGTCGGGCTGACGTTGCCCGCTGCATCGGTGACCGTGGCGGTCCAGGTATGGCTGCCGTTGCCCAGCGGCGCTGATGGCGTAAAGCTCCATGCGCCGGTGCCGTCCGCCTGCACGGTGCCGACCGGCTGTCCGTTTTCATACACGGTAACCGTGGCGTTGGCGGTCGCGGTGCCGTTCAGCGTCGGCGTGGTGTCGTCGGTGCTCTGCCCGGAAGAGAGCGGGGTTTGAATACTGCCCACGTTGTCACCCGCGGTCGAGATGACCGGCGCTAACGGCACGCCCGTATCGACCGTCAGGTTAAACGGTGCCGTTGTGGCGCCGGTGTTGCCTGCCGCATCGGTCGCGTTAAAGGTGATGGCGTGTGGACCTTCGGCCAGATCGCTGCCCGGGGTGAAGCTCCAGTTGCCCTGGGCATTGACCACCGCCGTGCCAATTTCGTTGCCATCAACGAGCACGTGCACGGTAGAACCCACTTCGCCCGTGCCGCTGAAGGTCGGACGCGCGTCGTTGGTGCTGTTACCCGACGTGAGCGTCCCGGTGACCGGACCGATATCATCAACCACGCTGGTGACTACCGGTACACCAGGGGCTGCGGTATCCACGGTAAAGGCGAAGACCGATGAGTTGGCCGAGGCATTGCCTGCCGCATCCGTTGCATACGCGCGCAGGGCGTAGTTGCCGTCGCCCAGCGGCGTGGTTGGGGTAAAGGACCAGTTCCCGCTTCCGTCAACGGTCGTTGTACCAATCTGCGTGCCGTTATTCATGATGTGGATAGTGCTGCCCGCCAGCCCGGTGCCGCTGATGGTTGGGGTGCTGTCGTTGGTTACCTGGCCGCTGGTGAGGTTACCCAGGACGCCGCCAGGGACGTCGTCGTTCACATTATCCAGCGTCGGAACCGTCGGTGCCGTCAGGTCAACCACCACGCTCCAGGGCGCGGAGACCGCGCTGAGGTTGCCCTGCGGGTCGGTCGCCCGGACGGTGAAGCTGTGCGAGCCTTCGCCGAGGGCGGTATCAGGAGTAAACGTCCAGGTACCCGTGTTGTCAGCCGTGACCACGGCAATCTGGGTGCCGCCGTCGAAAATAGTCACCACGCTGTTTGCGTCCGCTGTCCCTGTAAGGGTTGGCGTGGCGTCGTTGGTGAGCTCGCCGCTGACCACCGTGGTGGCGTCATTGCCCACATTATCCGTGACGTTGGTGATGACCGGCGTGGCGGAAACGGAATCCACCACGACGGTGAAGCCCGCCGAAGGACCGCTCTGGTTCCCCGCCGGATCGGTCTCGCGGATGGTCAGGACGTGATTGCCCTCTGCCAGGACAGGCGTGGTGTAGCTCCAGGTGCCGGTATTGCCGATTACCACACTGTCCAGCAGCACGCCGTTGTTGTAGATGGAGATGGTATCGCCCACCGCGCCGGTGCCGGTGAGGGTCGGCTGGTTGTCGTTGGTGGTCTGGCCGCTGGTCAGCGGGCCGGTGCCCGGGCCGACGTCGTCAATCACGGCGCCGATGGTCGGCGTGCCCGGCGCGGTGAGGTCAACGGTGACGCTGGCCGCCGGAGAGCGGCCGCTGGTCTGGCCGTTGAGGGTCGCGGTCACCTCAAAGGTGTGCAGCCCCTCGCCAAGCGCGGCTGGGGTATAGCTCCAGTTGCCGCTGCCGTCAGCAGTGACCGTCGAGACGGGCGTCACGCCACCGTCCAGGTAGATAGCGATCTGGCTCCCCGCCTGAGCCGTACCGGTGAGGGTTGGGGTGGTGTCGTTGGTCGTTTTGCCTTTCACGTCGCCAATGATTGGGTCGACGTCATCGTTGATGGCCACGATCACGGGCACGTCAGGAAGATTCGGAAGCGTACCGGTGACGTTATAAGTTGCATCAACGCTGGTACGTCCGGAAGCATCGGTCGCGGTCACGGTCAGGGTCGCGCCATCCTGCGGGGCCGGGCTGACCGCAATGGAGAAACTGCCGCCGGTCGCCACCCCGGTACCAATGACGTTACCGCCACTATCCTTAACGGTGATGAGTGCGCCTGCTTCGGCGGTGCCGGTCAGCGGTGTACCTTCTGGAGCAAGGCTAAGATTGCCCGGTGCGGTTGGGTCCTGGGTATCCACCGTCACGCTCAGTGACGCTGAACCGTTTGACGGATTGCCTGCCTGATCGACTGACGAGACAGTAAAGGTATGCGAACCATCCAGGAGCGTTGTGCCTGCGGTCCAGCTCCAGCTGCCGTCCGGCTGGATCGTGATCGGCACACCTGACGCGGTACCGTCGACGGAGACGATAACGGTGGTGCCGGGCTCGCCGGTCCCGGTTAGGGTCGGCGTGCCGTCGCGGGTGTAGAGCACGTTGTTGGTGAGCTGGCTGTCTGAGACGGCATTAATTTGCAGTATCCCGGGCGCAACGGTGTCGAGCGTGACGGTAAAGACTGAACTCGGCGCGCTGAGGTTGCCCGCTGCGTCCACGCCCGCCACGGTAATGTTCAGCGGGCCGTCCGTTTGCGCTGGCAGCGTCAGGCTCCATTCTCCGTTCACCACCACGACACGGCCCAATTCGACGCCGTTGTTGTAGACGATTACCGTCTCACCGTTAACCCCGGTTCCGCCCACTGTCGGCGTGGTATCTTTGATAAAGCCACCATCAGGCGCACCGCCCACTGCACTAATCACCGGTGTATCCGGCGCCAGGGTATCCACGATGATCGTAATCGCTGACGACGGGTCAGAGACGTTGCCCGCTTCATCCGTGGCGGTGGCGGTATAGGCGTGGCTGCCCTCGGCAATGTCGCTGCCGGGACGCCAGCTCCAGTTGCCGTTGCTGTCTACCGTGACGGTGCCCACAACGGTCGGTGTACCGTTAACGGTGTCAGTGATGTTGATAACGTCGTTTGGCGTACCGGTGCCGCTCAGCACCGGGCGCGGATCGTTGGTGGTGCCGCCATTGGGGACGGGGCCGGTGATCTGGGTGACGCTGTCGGTGACGATCGGTGCCGCAGGCGTAGCCGGCGCCTCGGTATCAATGGTAATAGTGACCGGCTGCGACGGGGCGCTTTCGTTGCCCGTGCCGTCCATGTTGGTGACGGTCAGAGTGATGTCATAGGTTCCGTTAGGTAGCGGGGTGGCTGGTGTCCATGTCCAGTTACCGTTACCGTCCACGAGCACATCATCAAGTTTGACGCCGCCGTTGTAGATCGTCACGGTATCACCCGGATTGCCGGTACCGCTCAGGGTTGGCGTGGTGTCGCGGGTGGTTTCGCCCGGATTCAGCGGCGTTGTTGTGCCGTCAGGATTGACGGTAATGGCCGGGATATCCGGCGTGGCAGGCGCAACGGTATCCACCGTCAGTTCAAATGGCGTTGAGATGGTGGTATTGCCCGCGGCGTCCGTGGCGTGCACCGTCAGGGAATGCGGACCGTCGGTGAGCGGGGTCACGGGCGTGAAGCTCCAGCCGCCGCTGCCGTTGAGGATGGCGGTGCCAAGCAGAGTCGTGCCGTCATAGACGGTGATCACCGTGTCTGCCGGGGCGGTGCCCTGCAGCAGGGGGCGAGTGTCATCCGTGGTATCGCCGCTGTTGAGCGAACCCAGTACACCGCCGACGTCGTCGGTTACGGTGGCGATGGTGGCCGCCGCTGGCGCAGTGATATCGACATTCAGGGTGAAGTCGTCTGACGGCTGGCTGGTGTTACCCGCCGCGTCGGTGGCGACGACGCTAAAGGTATGAGGACCTTCGTCAAGCGGCGTGGGAAGGGTATAGGTCCAGGTGCCGCTGCCGTCGATCGGGATCGTAATAAGATTGGTACCATCCAGGCGAATGGTAACGGTTGAGCCCGGGTCAGCCGTGCCGTTGAGCGTTGGCGTGGTGTCGTTGGTGCTGTCGCCAGAATTGAGCGCGCCGAGGCGCTCCGGCACATCATCCAGCACCTGGGTAATGACCGGCGCCGCAGGCGCGACGCTGTCAACCGTCAGGGTCCAGGTGTTGGAGACGGGGCCGGGGTTGCCTGCCGCATCGGTCGCGACGGCGGTCAGAGCGTGGGGGCCTTCACCGATTGAGGAGGAAGGGGTAAAGCTCCATACGCCGAGGCCATTGGCGACGGTTGTACCAATTTCAACACCGTCCACGCGCAGGCTGATCGTCGCGTTTGCTTCAGCGGTACCGCTGAGCGTCGGGGTGGCGTCGTTGGTGGTCCCGTTCACGTCGATCGCGCCGGTCTGCCCTGGAATATCGTTTACAACCTGTAAAATCATCGGGGCGCCAGGTGCCGTCCCGTCAACGTTAATTGTCCACGTGTTTGATATCCCGCTCGGGTTACCGGCGGGATCCGTCGCCTTCGCGGTCAGCACCCAGGTGCCGTCGGTCAGCGGTGTGGGCGGCGTAAAGCTCCACTGGCCGGAGGAGGGAACAACCACCGTACCGAGGGCATCGCTGCCGTTATAAATCGTGATGGTCGAACCTGCCTCGCCCGTGCCGTTCAGGGTCGGTGCCCGGTCGTTGGTCAGCCCATTCTGGGCCACCGGGCCGGTGGTGGCCTGCACGTCATCAATCACCGACAGGATGACCGGGGTCTGCGGCGGGGTAATGTCCGGTGCCGCCGCGGAGGTGGTCGGACTGGTGTTGCCCGCCGTGTCGGTGGCGTCAGCGGTCAGGATTTCGCCGTTGATCCTCGGCGGGCTCAGCGTCAGGCTGAAGTTCCCCTGGCTATCAACAACCACTGTGCCAAGGGTGAAATCGCCTTCACGGATGGTCACCGTGCTGCCTGCTTCTCCAATGCCGCTGATGGTGCCGCCATCATTCGACACCACGAGGTTTCCTGGGGCTGACGGCGGCGTGGTGTCCACGGTAAAGATGATAGGCTCAGAGGCCGTACTCTGGTTTCCGGCGGCATCGGTTTCAGTGACGGTGATCGAGTGCGTTCCGTCCGGGAGCGGGCCCCCAGGGGTAACGCTCCAGGTACCGTTAGGCAGCACCGTCGTTGTGCCAATCGCCACGCCGTTATCGTAAATGGTGATGGTTCCACCGGGTTCGCCCGTTCCCGCCAGGATCGGCTGCGAGGCATCGGTAGGCACGCCCGACGTGATTGTTCCTCGAATAAGGCCCGTATCGTCGAGCAGCACAATCGCGGTGGGCGCTGTCGGAGGGGTGAGATCGACGGTGAGGGTGAATACCGGTGAGGCTGGCCCGGTGTTGCCGGCGGCGTCGGTTGCCCGTACGGTAATCTGGTGGGTGCTTTCATTCAGGTCGATGGACGGGGTGAATGTCCATGTGCCATTGCTGGCGACGACCGCGGTGCCAATGGCTATTCCGCCGTCATAAATCGTCACGGTGGAGCCCGCTTCGGCAGTGCCGGAGAGCTGCGGCCGCCGATCGTTGGTGCTGCCGCCGTTGGTCACCGTCCCCGTCTGAGGGGCGATATCGTCGATTACGCTGCCAATCGTGGGTGCATCGGGTGCGGTGAGATCCGGTGCGGTGATGCTTGAACCCTGGCTGGTATTCCCGGCGCTATCCGTTGCGGTGGCGGTTACCTGCTCGCCGTTGGTCAACGGTGTCCCGAGGGAGACGCTAAAGTTGCCGTCGCTGCCCGTTTTTCCTGTACCAATGACGTTGCCGTTCGCGTCTTTCAGCGCGATGGTACTGCCGGGTTCGGCGGAACCGGTGACGGTTTTACCGTCTGAGGAGAACTTAAGGCCGGAAGGTGCATTTGGTGCAGTCGTATCCGGATCGGCCGAATTGTTACTGCTGCCACCACCGCCGCCACCGCCGCCGCTACTTGCCGCGGCCGCGATGCCCCCTGCAGCGGCAATACCACCCAGGGCCCATGGCCAGATGGCGGCGCCACCGGCGTCACTTCCTGACGCCGCAAGCAGCACGTCCGTGGACGCGATAGATTCGTACGTGGCGGCCCCGGTCGGATCTTCAATCCACCATAACGCGCCGTTGCTGTCCTGCAGAACCAGCTGGCTCACGCCCTGCGCGTCCGTCACATAGAAGTTTTTAAGGGTGATCACCTCGCCGGAGTGCAATGTCACCAGCAGGTCGTTACCGCTTCGCGCGAAGTGGGAGACGCTCGCTCGCTCGACGTGAAGCTCAACGACAGAGGAATGGTTCAGCGTAACCTGTGTGCCTTCCAGGGTCGTTTCTACGCCAGTAAGTTTTGAAATAACAGAGATTTGGCTCATTTTGTTATTACTCCAGCAGAAGTGTCATGAACGGCGAGCAAGACGAGCCATCTCTGCTGAAGGTAAAGGGCGCCCCCGGCGCAGCTGCTGTTATAAAACAGCGCTCACCGTAGATTTCAGCGCGCACGATGCCCGCCATGCGTCAGAGTGGCAACATCAGAGCGAATCTAATGACTTATGAAAAAACCGTTTAATGGGTGTTTTGTATTTTATAAAACCCTGTAATTAATAGAGGAATTGGTTTCTGGAATATAAAAATGATATAGACAGAAAATGAGGCTTGTGCAAATTAAGCTTTGGTAAATAAAGATGGAAACAATGAGTGGGGCATTAATGGATTGCTCTTTTTTATAATTGTTGTTTTTTATATCATTGTTTTTATTGTCTTTTTGTTTTCTTTTGTGGTTCTGTTATTTAACGTTTACGACCCGGTATGATAATTGGTAGGGAGCATTTTAAATATCATGTCAAACGTTATTATTTAAGCGCGCGTAATGTGTGTTTAAGTTAGGGTAACGTTTTTGATGTAAGATATATTATGTCACTTAGGTAATGAAATATATTCTTGTACAGGGTTAAAACTCTGCTATCACGCGTAAGCAATAATAACGGGCAAGCAAAGAGAAAATAAGCTGATTTATTTTCTTTGGGACTGAGGCGCGGGCAGGACTTCAGGACAGAAAAAAATTCACCGAAGAATGAATAAAAATCCTCACCCGGACGTTTACTGACGTCACTCCCCACTCACCCTGGAGTTTTATATGCGCAAAACCTCGTTTCGTTTGATCCCGGTGCTGATTTTTTCTCTGCTATCTCCACTGGCGCTGGCCATGGGCAATAATAGTACCGAGAGCAAAACGCCTGATTGTCCTTCCGGACAGGTGTATGACAGCGCCACGCAGAAATGTGTGCCGGACAAGAGCAGCAGCCTCAGCGACCAGGACAAAACCAACTATGCGTACCATCTCGCGAAGAAAGGCGAGTACCAGGCGGCGCTGAACCTGCTGGATTCGCTGAAAAATGGCAACACGGCTGAAGCGTGGAACTATCGCGGGTTCGCCACGCGCAAACTGGGCCGAACGGACGAAGGGATTGGTTATTACCAGCGTGCGCTGGCTATCGCCCCGGATTACGCCAAAGCCCGGGAGTATCTCGGTGAAGCGTGGATGGTGAAAGGACGTCCCGACCTCGCGAAAGAACAGCTGAAGGTCATTGCCGGAATCTGTGGCCAGTCCTGCGAGGAGTACCGTGACCTGCAGGCCGCCATCAATGGACACCCGGAATCCTGATTTTCTCGTGGAGGGAAAACCCATCGCAACCCGTGAGGTTCGTCAACAGCTCGCCGCACACCTGCCGCGCCTCTGGCGTTATGGGCTGGTGCTGTCGCGAAACAGGGATATCGCCGAAGAGCTGGTTCAGTCCACCTGCGTGCGTGCGCTTGAAAGAAGCGGCCAGTATACGCCTGGCACGCGCATCGACAGATGGCTGTTCGCGATCCTGCACTCCATCTGGATCTCTGAGCTTCGGGCACGACACGTTCGACAGGGGCAGGGATTTGTCCCCAGCGACGAGCTGCTGGCGCCCGACACCCGCGAACAGAATGAGACGCGCCTGCATTACCTGAAGGTGATGCAGCGCGTAAACGCGCTGCCCGAAGCCCAGCGCAACGCGGTATTTTTGGTTTATATCGAAGGCTTTACCTACCAGGAGGCGGCGGAGACCCTGGCGGTGCCGATCGGTACCGTGATGAGCCGGTTGGCGACGGCGCGGGCTCGGCTTGCCAGATCCGCTGACGCACTGCCTCCGGTAAAGGAGAAACGCTCTTGAACGCGCACCGTTTTACACCGCCCTATAACGACGAAGCTATCGTGGCATGGATAGATGGCGAGATGTGTCGCGCCGACGCGCAGCAGTTTGAAGAACAGTTGAAGCGTGACGAACGTCTCTCCGGGCGGACCGCCGAGCTGATGAAAAGCAGCGAGGATTACGCCGGGGCGTTTGCCTCTCTGCTGGACGACGCGCCTTTGGCAGAGATGGAGGCGCGTCTGGCGGCACTTCCCGACCCGCAGGCCTCGACGGCGGCTGGCGTCAGCCGACGGGCGCTGATCGCCGCCTCGGCCAGCTTTTTGCTGGTGGGTTCCGGGCTGGGGTATCTGCTGCGTCCCTCAGCTGCGCCTGCGGATGAGAACGCCCATATCCGCGACCTCGAAGCGCAATATATGTCCCTGTACAGCGTCGAGACGCTGCTGGATATGGACAGCGCAACGCCGGTTCTTCAGCGCGGGCTGGAACGGGCCGCGCAGGACATCGGCATGAGGCTGAACCTGTCGCAGCTTACCCTGCAGGGGGCAGAGCTTAAAATGGTGCGCATGCTGCGCTATGAAACGACGTCTATCGCGCAGATAGCCTGGATCAACGCCGACTACGGCCCGATGGCCCTCTGTATTTCGCCTGTTGATGAGAAGACGACGGTCTCGCTCCAACAGGAGCAGCGGCACAGCATGAACCTGGCGTGGTGGCAGGAGGCGGGCTATCAGTTTGTCCTGATTGGCCGCAACCCGCCGTCTCACCTGCGGGGAAACGCTGAGCGGCTGCAGCGCGTGATCTCAGGATGACGGCACCTTGTTAGTCTGTATCGCAATGGCGATGGCAATACGATCGTCAACGACCAGCGCAAACTTATCCATCCCGTAGGACGCGCGTGATATCGCGGTGGTGGCATCCAGGGTGAGGGCCTGCGCATGCGGGTCTTTCACCACCGCCTCCAGGATCACCGGTCGGGCAATGTTTCGAACGGTCAGCGTGCCGAACACCCTGAACCGTCCGGCGCCCTGGTCGACCACGCGAGAGCTGATGAACTCGATGGTCGGGTAGTGCTCCGCATCAAAAAACATGTCGCTTTTTAATTGCCAGGTGAGCAGCGTGTTTGAGGCCACCAGGGTGGCCACTGGAATGGTGACGTGGATGTGGTCGTCAACGTCGTTATCCGGATTGAGCGTTACGGCACCCGTCACGCCGCTGAACGTCGCCCAGGAGAGGATGCCGCCGAAGGCGTGCCACGAGAGCCGAATGGCGGTGTTTTCGGTGTCGATAAGGTAGCTTTTCGGGGCAGCATGCAGGGAAGGGCATAACAGCAGAACGGTCAGAAAGGCCATAAGGCGATACATAGTGGTTTCTCCGATAAGTGCGCACTGCGTAAACGCCTGAGGTGCTCATTATATTCGAAGAAATAAAAAAGGCCGCAAGCGCGACCTTTTCGTGAGTATAACGACTTACTCAGTGACTTTCTTTTCAAGCTCGCTGGCACCTTCTTTGGTTTTGTTCCAGCCTTTCTCCGCGCCTTCTTTGGTGGCATCCCACCCTTTCTCGGTGCCTTCTTTGGTTTTATGCCAGGCTTTCTGGGAATCTTCGCTGACCTTGCTGCCAAAGCTTTCGCTTTTACCTTCCGCAGCATGCTTCTGTTTCAGCTTCAGCTCTTCACCTTTGTTCTGCTCTTCGTGCAGTTTTTGCTTCGCCTCGTTGGCGTTTGCGTTCGCCGCCGCGACGGTATCGTCAGTTGCATGTGTGGTCGCAGCAAATACTGGGGAAGCCAGCAGAACGGCAGATAATGCGATAATTGTTTTTTTCATAATATCCTCATTTAACGTTATCGGTTATGAGCGTGATTCAGCATGGCACAGGCGAAACGGGATGGCTCTAGGAAAAAACTGTAATGAGATCAACATGTCCTGATGAGAGATATTTAGCCTGAGGATTATCCAAAGGATAAAACGCCTATTTCCGCGAGGGCGGCGAGGGTCAGGAGAATGAATATGATGACGGTTATGGGTCTGTACATGATGGGGTTCCTTCCGGGTTGAGCGGCTATTCCGTAGCGCTGGGTAGGGGTGTTTTTTTATTCTCCATAGGGGGAGGGGCGGTGTCGTTGATGTTGGTCAAAGGGAGAGGATAGCTTCTCAAGCGAGAAGATGAATGAGCTCTGTCAGGGCTGGACGTAGTGATTGTGGTGGAATGATCGCAGATTCACTCCCTTCTCGCTGGCGGCTCGCTTGTTCATGGCGGGTTCGATCAATACTCCGATCTTAATTTTGTCGTTGTGGTAGACCCTCTCTACTATGACGAAATCATGGCTCAGCGTATTGTGTTCGCCGGAACACTGGGTCACCTGCTCCATGCTTTCACCGGGGAACATGTGGGAGAACCTCGTCTGCTTAGCCATGCTGAAAGCCGGAGTCCGGGCCTGAAAGGTTTTGGTCTGTTCCGCACCCCATGTTCAGACGACGTTTGCTAAAAAATGGTCGTCTGAATTTCGGTTGTGAGGTTTTTCCTGAATGCTTAGATTCATTTTCAATCTATCGAGAGGATGTGAATATGAACTTTGCAGAACGCCACTACCAGCACGAACCTCTTCTTATCGCCAACGTCTGGGATGCCGCCAGTGCTGTCGCTGCGCAAAAAGCAGGCTATCAGGTACTGGGAACGTCCAGCGCGGCAATCGCGTCCACACTGGGATATGACGACGGGCAGGGAGTACCGTTTGATGAGCTATTTTATATGGTCACCCGGATCCAGGCTGTGAGCAACCTGCCAGTGAGCGTTGACATGGAAGCAGGGTATGGTGATTCAGCCGAAGAGATAGCAGACAATTTGCGGCGCCTTGCTCAGACAGGCGTCGCAGGGGTTAACCTTGAAGACAGCCGGGTCATAAACGGCGTTCGTCAGCTTGACGATGCCTCTGATTTTTCCCGTAACTTGAAAACAGTGTGCGATACGCTGAGAAGCGAAAATTATAGCCTGTTCCTGAACATCCGGACTGATACTTACCTGCTCGGGCATGAAGACGCGTTGCAGGAGACAATATTACGGGGTCAACGCTATAAAACTGCAGGTGCTGACGGCCTTTTTGTTCCCTGCCTCACGTCAGAGAAAGACATCAGCCTCATTGCAGAGGCAACGGGTTTGCCTTTGAATGTCATGTGTATGCCCGATCTTCCGTCATTTGACAGGCTGAAACGGGCAGGGGTAAGCCGCATTTCAATGGGCAATTTTGTTCATTCAGCGATGCAGTCAACGCTGACTGATGTCATGCATGCGATCCGATCTCGTCAGACGTTTGAAGGGCTTTTTGGTGATGAAAATAACCGATAAGAATTTATGCGATATCTGGTATCAGGCATTACTTGAACGTGCTTCAGACTACACTGGCGTGTTTTTTGTTGGCGTCAAAACCACGGGCGTATTCTGCATTTCGGTATGCCGGGCGCGAAAGCCCAAACGCGAAAATGTCGAATTTTATAAAGATGCCAAATCTGCCCTGGCGGACGGCTTTCGTCCCTATAAGGTCTGCAGACCTGCGGAAAATGCGCACAGCGCGCTATTATTCGTTGAGCAGGCGCTTGCGCTTGTCAGGCGCGATATCAAATCCCGTGTAGCAGACGCGGAGCTTCGTCAGCATGGCATCAGCCCGGAGCGGGTAAGGCGCTGGTTCCTGCAACATCACGGCATCACTTTTCAGGCTTTCCAGCGAATGCAGCGGGTGAACGTTGCCCTGCAGGAGCTGAAAAGTGGACGAGCGGCGACTGACGTTGCGCTGGACAATGGCTATGAATCGCTGAGCGGCTTTGGTTATACCTACAAGCGGCTTACTGGCGCAGCGCCGACTCAGGCAACCCAGGTGATAGTCATTCACCGGTTTACCACGACGCTTGGACCGATGTTTGTCTGCGCGACAGACCGGGGAGTCTGTCTGCTGGAGTTTACCGATCGCCGGATGTTAGAAACAGAATTTCGCGATATCCAGCGTTTATTTAACGCCAGAATCGTCACCGGCGAAAACAGCCATACCCGGCAGACAGTAAAAGAAATCGGCGAGTATTTTGCCGGAACGCGCCGACAGTTTGATCTCGCTTTAGATGCTTTAGGCAGTGATTTTCAACAATCCGTCTGGCATGCGTTGCGTGCTGTTCCCTATGGACTGACCTCACACTATCAGGCCATTTCACTACGGCTTAATAAGCCCAATGCTGTGCGCGCCGTCGCTGCCGCTAACGGTGCCAACCGGATTGCGATTGTGATCCCCTGTCACAGGATAATTGGAAAAGATGGTGCGATGACAGGTTACGGAGGGGGGATTTCACGCAAAGAATGGCTTATTGAGCATGAGAGAAACAATGTTTAATGGCGTGATGTTGCTGTGTCGCCGGGAAATTTTACGGACTTCGCGGGACATGTTGAGGGTACAAAAAAGCCCGCAGGGCTTGCGCCATGCGGGCTTTCAGGACTTCATCAGTCGACTCTGGTGATCGCCGATGGAGAATTTTGGTGCTGGCGTCCTTGTAATTGGTGGGGGAGGTGGTTGAGTTTGTTGGGGATTTTGATTTTTTTGCGCGAAGGGGAAGGCGCAAAAAGAGTGGCGATGGTGTTGATATGGAAGGGATTTTTTTATCTTTTTGATTTTTAAGTTGATTGTTGAGGGCTGGGTTTTGCGTGTTGGTTGAGGCTTTGGTGGACGTTATAGGCTTGTCGTTCGTTTCCTCAAGTGAGCGTTTCTGTCGAATAGTTCACTCTCTTGAATTTTCCAGACTGTAGACCATGCTCATCTAATACACGTGAAAAACAATAGCGTCGTCTATCGCATAAGGAGATACGGGTAGATGGCCTTTGGTATAGCCAATGATGTCCCTTTAACAATAAGAGAGCAACATGCTTGAACTCCGTCCTAATTGCGAATGCTGTGATAAAGATCTGCCACCTGAAACAAAAGAGGCATACATCTGTTCATTCGAATGCACATTTTGCGTCGATTGCGTGACCCAACGGCTTAACGGCCAGTGTCCGAACTGCGGAGGGGAGCTGGTGCGACGTCCAATACGCCCCGAAGCATCCCTCCTGCGACACCCTGCATCCAGTCAGCGTCACTATAAACAGTAGAGATGAAAAAACTATGTTCGCTCCTTGCTCATAACGACCTTCGTGATCCTCCTGGTCGTCCGCTTAGTGCCAGGAGGGGACGTTGGCTGATGTTTTTTTAATTTAAATTCCCGGGGGGAATGTTATATCCATTAAAATATAAAAGACCTTACTTCCTTTATCTTGAAATATCTATTTAGAATCATGCATTCTCGTTGGCGCCATTCTAGAACCATTAAAAATTATTTGCTGAACAGAACTTGAAATATAATTATATTTTTTGTAGGATGATTATTCAACAATAAACTGGAGATGCCTGAATGAACGTCTATTTCGTAGTCGGTCAAAATGGAGTTGGAAAAAGTCAGTTCCTTCTTAAACGAGCGTACGAAGATACCGTATTTAAATCAATAGTTATATGTAATTCTATACACGACAGATTCATCCCTTCCCCTAAAATTAAACGTCTCTCTGCTAAGAATTCAATGTCCTTGCCTAACAATGTGATGAAGAAAGCAATAATGTTATCTTTATCTGAAGGCCCTCACAAGCTTAGCGATATTTCCAGAACACTCATTTATTGTGGCTATCAACCAGTAATTACAGTTACAGTGAAACCTATACGAAACAGAGACGAAATATTTGAATCAAGATTCAATAATGATAATTCAAGCGGTTATATAATAAATGAAATAATGAATCATGGCAGTGAGTCTCTGGAATTCGACTTCGACTTTGGTCGCGCTGATAAAGACTTTAACTTTAGAGAACTATCCATTCTAAACGAAATATTACGTTCTGAAGGAGAACTGCGTGGCAGGAAAATAATTAAACCTATAGAAATATCACTTCACAAGCTAAATGGAGGGAAAATACCATTAGCCGGAGCTAGTTCTGGGGAGTTAAGTTTAATTACTTCATTCATTTATATCTTGTGTGAACTAGATGGTGCAGAACAGTTACTCATTGACGAACCTGAGAATAGCTTACACCCTCAATGGCAAAAAGAGTACGTGAGTAAACTAGTTGGATTAATTGGATATCGAGAGGTAAAAATATTTATTGTTACCCATTCCCCTCTTATTGTGTCTGGAGCTCAGCTTGAGGAATATATCTCCCCATCCTTTTATCATCCAGAAAGTAATGAGTGGAGCAAGTCATCATCAATAAATATCGAAGCTACTTTATGGGAGCAATTTGAAACCATTGGGCCTAAGAGCACATATCTCAGTGAGAAAATAGTTACTATTCTAGATGAATTTCAGTCTAGAAAGCGATCATTTGATGAGACAATTTCTGAAATTACTCTTATGGAAAAAGGTACCTTTGATAAATCTCAAACACTCACTTTTAAAGCCGCTGTAGGTTTGGCTAAAGCAATTGCACAGGAATTAAAAAATGCCTAACGATCCTTTAGAACCTAAGCTAACTACATTTAAGCTTTCAAAAAAAGAAGAAGAGGCCATTGAATTTGCCTTAAGTAAAGAAAATCCTTGGGCTCATGATGATAAG
Source organism: Enterobacter sp. HMSC16D10 (assembly GCF_001807145.1). Taxonomy (NCBI): domain Bacteria; kingdom Pseudomonadati; phylum Pseudomonadota; class Gammaproteobacteria; order Enterobacterales; family Enterobacteriaceae; genus Enterobacter; species Enterobacter sp. HMSC16D10. The sequence continues at coordinate 52,336 of NZ_KV787915.1, read as the reverse complement.
CAATTATCCAGCGTCAAAGATACAATTAAAGATATAAAGAATAGAATACGTGATTTCCATATGCAACGTCAGTCAAACCAATGCTGCTATTGTCGAACAATATTACATGGTACTGGTAGTTTTATGATTGATAGAGAGCATATCTTACCGAAAAGTAAATATAGTAAATTAACTTACAATATCTCAAATCTTTCCGTTGCTTGTAAAAGATGCAATATGGAAATAAAAAAAGACGAGCTTGGCTTTATTCGTTCCATACAGGATATCGAGGCCAATTTTGATGATGAATCTCAATATCTCTTCATTCATCCAAATCATGAGAAATACTCTAACTTCATAATCAGAAGGCAAGAACAAGTAGGTGATCATTGCGCAATAAAGTATATTTATGATGAGGGTTGTGAGAAGTCAAAGTTTACGTATAATTACTTTAAATTAGAAGGGCTTGAAATTGATTCTATTAATGAGACTCAAGGGCTAACTCGTACGGATTCACAAGAAAATTTAAAGCTACGCTTGGAACAAGAAATAGAAAGACTACGTAACCAACTAAATGCACTAAATATATAAAAAGAGACTTATCCTCTAATTCAGGTAGAGGCACATTAAAAAATACATGTTCTTTTTTCGCTCATGAACGATAATTCCACTCAAATCTCACCATTGCAGGAGATTTGAGTGTGAACATGTCACCGTGGAGCAAAAAACATATCATCGGCCTTCATCGAGGCGGAAGTGATCCGGCAGGATGTCGGAAGGCCTTTCCTGTCGCAGGCGTTCAAGCTGACCGCTCCAGTCCTCCAGTACCTCACCATCAGGGGTCATTAGCCGGGCCATCTGCACACCCGCGTGCGCCAGTTTTACGGCGATTTTCAGCAACTCCTCCTCGCGGATATCGCCTGTGCGAAGTACCCGGACGTAGAGCGCGTCAGGTCTGATTATGGTCAGGTTATCCAGATCGGCCAGTTCATCCGGGCCGAGTACCACCGGAGGAACATCATCTTCCCGGTCGGGATCTTTTCGCCACACGCGTGAAGTCTCCCATGCCAGGCTTCCGGCCAGGATCACCACTTCGAGCGTGCGGTCTGGAGACTGCTTGTTGAGGAAAGGGGCGCGTTTCATGATGGGGTATCGGTCGGCTCATCCATGAGCGTAGATTAACGGATGGCGGCGCGACGCTGCTGCCACTGACGGATTTCAGCGGCATCGAAGACCACTAGTCGGGAAGAGAGATGGACGGGGCGGGGAAAGTCGGTGGTTTTAATCAGGCCGTAAACTGACGATTCGCTCATCGCCAGAAACTGAACTACTTGCCGCATACGCACATTGCCGCTTTCGGGAAAAGCATCGCTGCTGTCAGCACGGGTTTTCATGATTGCACCTCACGGGAACAGAGTGTCGAAGCGGTTATAGCGCGGAACGGAGAGCAGGGGGATAGGTCCGGGTGAAAAAGTTAAGTCCGGATAGAAAGTAATGAGTCCGGGAAGAATTTATGGGCTGTTAGAATGAGTATTTTTACAATTAATTTATTGAAAATAAATGGTTTTGCTTCTCTCTTTTTCAATCAAGCCCCTACATGCTGTAGGTTAACGAATGTCAACGCACGACTATAAACACTTCACTATAGCCGACACTATCTCTTAGTCAGTTAAGAACGCAAATCCTGATTTTAAAATAAATGGCTAATAGGGGGATCCTTTAATAATGAAAGTAAGTCTTGATTAATATAAAAAACTAATTGGTTATAGCCATTAGTTATAGAGGGGGGTATTTTTTTAAAGATGATTTCCTAGTGTGAAAGCGTATTGCTATATTTTTATCTGTTGATTTTGTGAGTGTTTTTCGTTAAGTTTTATGTGTTTTTAAATGGGTGAACAAAAAATACATTTCTACAGGAGGTTTTGTGTATATATCTTTTCTAAAAATAAATAACTTCAGAAAGTTTGGAGAGAATGAAAACATTATCGGTTTTGTTCAATCGCATAGTGATTCGCCACAAAAGGATTTAGTCGCGTCATCAACAACACTAGTGATTGGAAAGAATAACTCAGGAAAAACAACTGTAACAAAAGCATTGGAACTTCTGCTCTCTGACTCAGAAAAAATCACAGGGCACGATTTTAATTATAATTATTCAAAAATGATACTTAAGCAAAACTTTGATAACAAACCGCACATTACACCAAAACTATCTTTTGAAATAGAAATTATTTTAGATGACATGACGAATGATCTCATCGGTGATTTTCAACCGTTTATTGATGTAAGAAAATTATTAAATGAAGATGTGCGAAAAGCAAATATCATTATTGAGTATGAAGTTAAAATAAAAGCAGACTATATAGCTAAAATTGAAGCACTCAAAGAAGATTGTTCCAGTGGGAACCATAATCCAGAAGCAATTTTTAGGAAATATCTCGATATATTATCTAAAACACAATTCAGAAGAAGGATAAAAAATTATCAAGATATAAATGTTGATACTTTAACCCCAAAAAACATCATCGATTTACGAGTTATCTCGGCAGCAAAAAATATTCATGATAAAAGATTACTCACAAATCATTCAATAAAATAATAAAATATATGTATGAATGTGATGAGGTGGAATATAAGGGAATACTAAGTTTAGTTGATGGAAATAATGAAAATCTAACCCAAAACATTAAAATAAAACATCAATCAGGTGTTGAGAGAATTTTAGCAAAGATAATATCGGATAAAGATATTGGGATAGAACTCAGATCCGAATTGACATTTGATAAACTAATGTCGGACTTGATAACTTATGAGCATAAAGATGGAGAGTTTCTTGTTCCTGAGAGTCAATTCGGTTTAGGTTATGCGAGCTTAGTTAGTATTATCGGTGAAATAATTGACTATACAAATCAAAGTTTGAAGGAAACAAGTCAAAGCAGGATTAGGCTTTTATGTATTGAAGAACCAGAAGTCTTTATGCACCCACAGATGCAAATCAATTTCATCAGACATATCCAAGAAGCATTGAATGAGATTTTATCATCTCATGTTGAAACATTGACGTCTCTTAAAAGTCAAATACTCATCACTACACATTCATCTCATATTTTAAATAGCGTCATACATAGTAGTAATACTTTTGATGATATTAATTATATTTATCTCAAAGATGGGAATGCTGCGAGTGTTTTACTAAAGGATAGAGATATTGCAAATACAAAAAAGAAATCATTACAATTTGAGTTTATTAAGAAACACATAAAACATCAAACTCCAGATTTATTTTTCTCTGATGCTATAATATTTGTTGAAGGTATTACAGAAGAGCGAGTTTTGAACTCATATATTGAAGATGATCCCGTCCTCAATCGAATGCACATTTCTGTTTTCAGAATTGATGGTGCACATGCAAAAGTTTACGAAAAGCTAATTAATAAAATTCAAATCCCCTCCTTGATCATTACTGATATTGATTTCAAAAAAGATGTTAAGAAAACCGATAAAAGTATAGTTGCACATACTGAAAGTAAAGATAATTTTTGTGACGTTGATGACGTTGATGACGTTGATGACGTTGATGAAAGTGACAAGATTGTTGAACAAATATCTGTTCTTTCTGAAGACTTAATAACTACAAATGCAACTCTACGTCATTTTTATAGAAACAGAAAGATTGCAGCCTTAAAAGATTATTATGTAAAAGATAATTTGATGGTTGTTTTTCAGAAGGATGGCATTGGTATACCAACAGAATGTCCTCAAAAATTTTATTATGCTACTAGTTTCGAAGAGGCACTAATTTTAAAGAATTATAATAATGACTTACTATTAAATGTCCTTCTAAAAGTTATAAAAAAAGAAACAATAAAAACCCTTGGCAGTCCAAGGGATGTTTGTAACATAGCTCATAACTCAAGGCAACTACAAAAGTTACTGGCTCGGAAAAAAAGTGAATTTTCTAATAATCTTATATTCTCTTTAGTTACAACAGAACAACATAAACCTGAGCTTCCTGATTACATTTTGAAGGGATTTGAATGGCTCACGTTAAAATTAAAAAGGGATGGCGTAACCTATGAAATTTGAACTTGATCAACAACAAGTTGAAGTCGAAAGAAATGTCGAGATTGAGCTTTTTAAACTGATAGAAAAATCTGAGTCTTTCTATTTTATTTCTGGGGCTGGGTCCGGAAAAACACATGCTCTCATCACAAGTGTTAATAAATTTATAAATGATAATTACACGCAACTGATATTAAATGGTCAAAAACTTCTATGTATTACATATACAAATAACGCAGCAGATGAAATTAAACATAGATTAGGCGATAATGATTTAGTAATAACCTCTACAATCCATTCTTACATCTGGGATCTTGTTAAATTCCATATGGATTTATTACTTGATGAGCATGTTATTTTCTTGAATGAAGAAATAGAAAGAATTTACAGTGAAATTTATGAACTACGAACAGATAATGCAACTTTATTGAAAGTGAGAAGTTTGAAAGAACCTCAACTAGATGCAATAATAGACTATATTCTTGTAGATAAAAATGATTTTTATGAGTCTCTTAAATCAGCCTCTAAGTTTTGGACGTATTTAAAAGGAATTACTGATGAAGAGGTGTTTAAGCATCTAAAAGGTAATTATCAGCAATTATCAACTGTTTTTAAGAAATTAGTAAAATCTCAAGAATTCAAACGATGTATATGTAATATTGAGAAAAAAGAAGAACAGTACACTACAATAAAATACTTCAATACTAAAAATATTGAAGTTTTATATAAAAACATTATCGGGCATAATACGTTGTTAATATATGCATCCAGATTGATTCAAAAATATACTTTGCTTTCAAAATGCATCATAGATGCTCATCCCCTTATTTTTATTGACGAATATCAGGATACGGATGAAAATGTTATCAATTTATTTTTAAGTGTAGATAATATTGCAAAAGGAGGAAATAAGAAAATGTGCTTAGGTTTCTTTGGGGATCCTATGCAGACAATTTATAAACATAGCATGCATAAAGAATCGCAAAGCTTAAAGAAATTGGTGAAAAACATTAATAGGAGATCGCATCAGAATATTGTTGAGTGCATTAATAAAATTAGAGGTGATAATCAAGATGTTAAACAAAAACCAATAAAAATATACGCAGAACAATGCTGCCCATCGCTGATTATCGAAAGTGAAAAAAATTATACGAATAACTATTTATCTTCCATAATTCAGAGGCATAAAAGCGAATGGAGCATAAATGAAAATTCCAAACTTGCCTGCCTTGTTCTCAAAAATGAAATGCTGTCTCAGCTCCTTGGATTTGAAGGTCTTTTTTCTACTATGCTAGATATCTACCAAACTGAGCATGCAAAAGGATTTGAGATGATTGGTTCGGAATTTTTATTTAGAGAAATAAGGTATGCCGGTTCCTTACCATCTATTCTGCATGATTTATTGATGCCACTTTATCTCTTGAAAAGAAAAGCGAACTTTTCGGTTTCAGATTTTTTCAATGTAAAGCCAATTTCAAATCATAACTTGTCAGATGTTTTAGATTCTATAAAAATAATTGAGTCATTAAAAGTTAAATGCTTAAGTGATTTTGTACATGAAATATCTGAAATATATGTTGGGCAGGAAGCGGAAATTCAAAGTCTGATTAGCTATAACTTTCATCTTGTTATCGATGGCTTAGAAAGTGCGAAAGAGAAAATTATTGATAAATGTAGGTTTAAGGATACGGAAAAGATTCCTCAATTATTGGATGAATTATTTAAGATTGATATGGAACAGTTTTTCCTATGGCTGGATTTTATTTATCAGACTTATCCAGAAAATTTAGTTTCATACTTGACTTGCCATGCCTCAAAAGGTCTGGAGTTTGATAATGTCATAATTTTTCTTTCCGATTCTTTCAATAGAAAAGAAGGGTATTTTTCTAATCTCTTAAACTCTGATATAAATTCCATTTTGGAACCTCAACTTGAGTCAGCAAGAAGATTACTTTATGTTTCAAGTTCAAGGGCTGTAAAGAATTTAAAAATTTATCTTTTTACAAATAAAGAAATTGATAAATCTAAAGTTGATTATTTATTTACCTGATATATGAGTTGACTAATTTATAGCGAATGCCATGGATGGCTCAACAGACGGTTCATTCTCAATGAATATTTTGCTACTCCTACATACTTTGAGATTTTTTAGTTCATATTAGAATCAGCTGGAACTGCAAGTTCCATAGAAAATGCCTAACCTAGTATCTTCAAAGACTGCTCTTGGCACTATGCCGACTATGTGTCTAGAGGAGTCTGCAGCATTTCAGTACTGGTAGCAACTTCCTACGCTTCCTTTCCCATCTTCAACACCTCATAAAATGTCCCTCGCCCAAGCCCGTCTGACGGCAATTCCTGTTCCTGAGCCAGAGCCTTAAGCTTTCGAAGTATCCGATCCGAAGCCGGTTTATCAGACGTACCATAACGCCCGTCAGTCTCCTCTACCAAAAGCTGAACCAGCAACCAGCAGAGTTGGGCAGTATTCTCCCTCGCTTTGTCGCGCTTATGCATTCCTCGTTGGGAAGGTTGTGCTGAAGCAGTTAGATCCGGCAGCGCATCGTCGCCGAGCATCTTTAGCCACTTGCGGCCACGGCTATTACGCGACAGTTTCATCACCGCCTTCAGGCTGCGGGCCTTAATTTCTGGCGGCGTCAGTTCGTCATCAATAAGCCGCCAGGCCAGCGCGAACATCTCATCGGCATAGAACATGCGTTTGTTCGCCGGGGCACTGACCATGCCCGTTGCCTTGATGGTGCGGCTGATGGCGTCGTGCAGGATACGGTAATTTTCCTGATGTTCTTCCGGCAGGGCATTTGCTGGTTGGGATGCATCAAGGCCGAGAAGCAGAAGGGCGAGATGCCGCGCTTCCAGCAGCGGCATATCACATTCCCGTTCAAACAGATTCTGACGAATGGGACTGATCACATTATTCTCCTTCCACGATCTGCAGCGGTTCTTCTGCACCGAGCAGCGCCTGCCGTCTGGCGGCATCGACGTAGTTTCCCCACCACTGCATGAGCGGTCGCCTTTGTTCCAGGTAATCGCTGCGGTTGTAGGCCGCTTCGATCTCGTCTTCTTTCTGGTGCGCCAGTGCAGATTCCAGGACTTCACGGGGGAAATGACCTGCGCCTGCGGTCCTGGCGATGCTGCGCATGCCGTGGGCGACCAGTTCACCGCCAAACCCCATACGGATAAGCGCGGCGTTCGCGGTCTGCTGGTGCATATGCTCCAGTGGTTTGCGGATGCTGGGGAACACCCACGGACGATGGCGGCTGACGGGCTCCATGATCTGAAGAACGCGCAGCGCCTGTTTGCTGAGAGGCACCGTGTGCGAACGATTCATCTTCATAAAGGTGTCAGGGATGCGCCATTCCGCTTTTTTCATATCGATGTCGCACCAGCGAGCGCTGACGGCTTCGCCGGGGCGAACCCAGGTCAGTAGTTCCCATTCGATTAGACAGCGGGTTTCCTTGCGGATAGAAGCGTTCTGTAGCGCCAGCATTAGCCTGCCCAGTTCACTGGGGTGAAGGGCGGGCATGTTCTGCTTTTTCGGTTTCTTGAAACGGGCGACCAGGTTGTCAGCCGGGTTAAACTCGATAAGCTCTTCGGAGATGGCGAAGCGGAAGATTTCATTGAGCCGTGAGATCACCCGCCGCAGCGTTTCGAGGATGCCCTGTTCTTCCAGCGGTGTAAGGTGTTCCTTGAGCATCTTCGGGCGGATCTCAGTGACGGGCGTACTACCCAGAGAGGGGAAGACGTGCATCTCCAGCGAGCGCCAGACATCTTTGGCGTGATCTTCGCTAAGATCGCTGGTCCTTTTTTTCTCTTTGAGCCAGCTGTTCCGCAACTTTTTCCAGCGTGCATTCATTCTGGAGTCGTTGCTCCTCTGCAACCTGCTCCAGATGGGCCTGCGGGTCGATACCCTGCACGAGTAAACGCCGGTATTGCAACCTGAAATCTCGCGCCATGGCGAGGGTGACAACCGGGTAGGGGCCAATGCTGATTTTGGTCCGTTTTTTCAGCGCCGGGGGAGTGTATTCGAAGTACCAGATCTTTCTGCCGGATGGCTTAATCAACAACGCCAGCCCGTCGCCATCGCGCAGCATATACTCAGTCTTCTGCGGTTTGGCGGCAGCGATCTCGGTATTGGTTAGTGATTTCAATACCTTAGGCATGTTTTTGCACCTTGTTTTTTTAGCGTTCAGGCAACGCGGTGCAAAACAAGATACATAATGCTCAAGATTCATACAGAGATCATGACCACACATGCAACAAAAAAGCCTGCAACTCGTTGAAGTTACAGGCTTTTTGAAGGTTCATGATGCATCATGAATGAATGTTTGGTGGGCTGGCGTCTCTATGATTAGTTATTCAACTTATTGATTTTTATATTAATTTTCTATTTCTATTTTATCGGTGGTTCTAAAAAGGAACCATAAATCTTAATGGTATGAGTTCTCACGATTAGCTGACTGGCAAATTGTATCAAAAGATAATAAATCCTCAGTTCAGCTACCAACTGGGAGTTGAACTGCGTAAGCAGGATCTGCTTTCCACCGATTAGTGTATACGGTAGTTTTTCAGCATAACTGAATTGTACCCGTAGGGCAGTACCAGCATAGGTGGAGAATGGATTTTGAACAACTGGTCTCTAGAGCATACAAAAGAAATCAAAGCTTGGCTTAACATAGATAACTATCGCAAGTTTGAAGATCTCTCATTAATACACTTCTATCACGAGTTATGGGCCCGGAATCTGTTCTTTAAGGAGTATCGGGAAGAGTTTGAGAGCAGAACTCTTATGAGTTACTTCTCAAAGATTTTCACCGGCAACCCTTTTTTGATTCCAGAAGGGCAACTTGGATACATGACTCCTGCCAACAAACTTTTTCAGCCTCCCCATTTTTTTCTAACAACTCTTGATCGCCTTGCTGAAACGAGCATTATTGCTATGCAACGCGGAGGTTTTGTTTGGCATGAAGGTGACAATTATTCTATAAACGCAGAGCTTCGAGAGGAATCACTTTCAGACATTATGCCCGATCAGTTTACACGAACAGTCATGTTCGAGATTGATTTGGCAAGTGGCACAGACGAAGAGATTGCAGAGTCGCTTAAAGCTGCATTACCGCAATGGCGTAAAGTTAAGGGTATTGATGAAAACCCATTGGAATCTGTTCGTTTTGGATACGGAACTATCAAGAAACTCATCAGCTATCGTGTAATACCTATGCTGGATATCCTGGTGTGGGCAGCCGTTAAAAAAATCCGTGTCTCTGACGACAGGTTATCCAGACTACTGTATACAGACGATGACGAAGAAAGCGAAATGAGGCAGTCCAGCCAAATCAAAGATACCGACAGGCCTTTGGCTCTTAAATCCTGCACAACTGACTTTATCCGACAATTCCATTACTTCATGAACAAAAATAGCCATTTGAAGCAAATGAAAGTCTCTGATGTAATGAAACTATCGGATTAGTATTTTATCTATAACTGTCTGTTTTTAACATGAAAAACCAAAAGCATCATTGTAAATGATGCTTTTTTTTGCGATTTTTACTTTGAACCGGCCATTTTGCCACTTGCCATAAAACAGGGGAATTTCAGCTACTCTCAAGTTCCCCTGTTTTGTACGGCACCAACTTCGAGAAAACTATCCTGCATAGCAGCGAAGAACCTCCGCTTCAGGAGCTTCACTCCTTTCTTTTCCCAAGTGTTCGTATAGTGACTTCACCGCAACGACAAGGGAAAACAAAATGAAGAATCAAGCAACCCGCCTCATACGCTTACCAGAAGTTCTCGAACGAACTGGCTACGGAAAAGCCTGGATCTATCGTCTGATCAGTGAAAGTCGGTTTCCGGCACCAGTGAAGATCGGTGTTCGTGCCGTTGCTTTTGTCGAGAGTGAAGTTGACGAGTGGATTCAATCAGTTATCGAAACAAGTCGAAATAATGTTGCTTAGTTAATTTGGGGAGACATGTTATGAATATCGAAGAATTTGTGAGTGAAGATAACCATATGTGCAATTTAGGCGATGATCTTTTTTACAAGATCTTCGAGTTGGGGGCAATCTATGATTTACCTGATAATGAATTTAACAGAAAGATTGTTTACTGGTTAAGCCAGTATTTAGTAGGGAATCTAAGGAAACCGTTAGATGAGATCTCTGAGCTTAATGCTTCCAAACAGATATATGTTTACGAGACCTGGCTCTCGTTAATTAAATGCCCTGATGAAATGAAACTTTTGGCGAAGCGGATAATTCTATATCTATTGGATTAATAAATTTTTATGAAAATGTAAAGTTTGGCTGAATATTTTTGCTTAAAACTTTACAGAATAACTTACATTATTTTTATGACCGTTTATTCGCAAGGCAGTGAGATAATTTTCGAGGTATTAGGTGTACATAATTTTAACTAGATCTACCTGATGATAATTTGACAAGAATAATCGTCTATCTCACTGTTTTAATTTAAATAAATATCTTAATCGATTCAAATAAATTTGTAAATCTACGAAATGCTTATTAATAATATATTGGAATTATACTTTTTGTAAAGTTTAGGAGGGAAATATGTGCAGTATTTGTGTGGATTCTTTTATGTTCGAAAATGGTGAGAGATATTGTCATGTCGTAAATAAAGCTACTGGTGAGCCATTGTATTATCCTAACTTGTATATAACAACACAAGTCAGGAATCGGTCAGAGTCTATATCAACAATGAAGGTTATTGCCGGTAGCATTTCATTGTTATATCGATTCTTTATGAGAAAAAATATCAATATTGATGAAAGAATCCAGAAGAAGCTGTTTCTTGCTCCTCATGAAATTGAGGATTTGATTGAATTTACTTCATTAAATTTCCGAGATGGAGGGGATGGTAATTTTAGGATTTCAAATGTCAAAAAACCAACTAAGTATTTTCGCATTACAACAGTAGCTAACTATCTTGAATGGTTGTGCAAAATACTTCTTTCACATGCAGGTCAGAAAAACACTCTCAAGGAGGTAATGGCGTTCATTAACCACATAAAAAGAAAGAAACCAAGAAATAATGATAAATATAATATGGAAATCGAAAAGAGCTTAGACAAAGCACAACTGGATTCTTTGTTTAGCATACTTTCGCCAGGGAGTAACTTGAACCCGTTTACGGAAAAAGTGCAAAAAAGAAACAATCTAATATTTCTTCTATTACATTGCTTTGGCCTGAGGGCAGGTGAACTTTTGAATCTGCGAATTGGCGATATAGATTTTTTAGAATCGACAATAGCAATAAGGAGGAGAGCAAATGATAAAACAGATCCGCGAGTTTATCAGCCATTAGTGAAGACTTGTGAGAGGAAGTTAATTGCTGATGCGAACCTTATATATGAAATTTCAGATTATATCTTGAATGATCGTAGGAAAGTCCAAAATGCTAATAAGCATGACTTTCTATTTATTACCTATAAGGAAGGGAAGACTCAAGGGCAACCGCTGTCATTTTCTTCTTACCATAAGATAGTGAGTGTTGTTCGTCAATCATCCTCGCTTCTAAGTGGATTAACAGGCCATAAATTACGACACACATGGAATTATGAGTTTTCGAAAGCAATAGACAAGAATCAGGACATATCCGATGAAAAAGAGCAACAAATCCGTTCTTATCTCATGGGATGGCGACCGGGATCAGAAACTTCAATAATTTATAATCGCAGGCATATTTTTGAGCTATCGAAAAAAACTGCACTTGAACAACAAGAGCAACTATTCAAAGGAGGATTTGATGAATAATTTAATTAAATATAACCCTGATAAAATGTCTATTCATGAACATAAAATCGTCAGTTCGATTGAAAACAACGGAATCAATCTTACAAACTTAATATATTCTATGAACGAAAATTTGATTTGTGGATTTGTATATACAGTACAATATTATTTTAATAGTAACAGCTATTTGTATGTGAAAAATATTGTTAGAAATATGGAGAGTCTTATCCGTAAACTATCTCCTACTCATATTGATGATAAAGTTCTAATTGAATATCAAAATAAGAAATTATCAAAAGCCCCAGCATCATTTCGTGTTTTACGACCATTTTTGATTAAATGGTTTGAGTTAGGATATCCTGGAATAGATGAAAGTGCGGTAGAACTGTTAAAGCATTTGGACCTAAAAATAAAGAAATCTGGTCAGTCTGTGCTTCAAGATGATCCAACAGAGGGACCATTAACTAAAGAAGAACATACTTCTTTGATTAAGGCTATGAATCATTCATATAGAAAAGGTGAACTGTCACTGCCACATTATGCAATATCACTATTGATCAGCCTTACAGGTAGAAGACCTCAGCAGTTAGTTATGTTGAAATATAAAAACCTTCTTCAAAAGAACTTAGATAATGGAAAAGTAGAATATGTAATTTCAGTGCCACGAGTTAAACAACGGGGTAAAGAACTACGATATCGAGAACTTGCAATAATATCAGAGGTTGCATCAATTGTTCAATTGCAAGCCAATCAATCAGTGAAACTTGTTGAGCAAGCTCTTGGAAAAACTCTTGATGATTATTCTAAACGAGAAGTTCCTATTTTTTTAAATGAGGAAAAACTCTCAGATTTATCCATAAAAGGTTCAATTCTTCTGGGATATAATAAATTATATGCGAAGCCTACAATTGCTAATGTAGCTTTGAAAAGTATTGTTAATAATGGGGGAATAATATCCAACCGTACCGGTTCGATACTAAATGTTACTCCTCGTAGGCTTCGTTATACAATAGCAACTTTGCTGGCTAAGGATGGGCATAATGTTAATACTATAGCTGAATTATTGGATCATTCCTCTACTTCAAGTGCGGGGATTTATATTAAAAATCATGCTGACAGTGTTGAAAGAATTGATTCCGCAGTTTCAGAACAGTTGTCATTTATCGCTGATATTTTTATGAATGGAATCACTTCGAAAGAGAATTATCATATTAAGTTTTGCTCTTCAAAAAAATGCATAAGTCGGAATTTAAATAAAAATTTCCCTTGTGATAAATGTGCTTTCTTTATGCCGGTTGATATTGATGAGGTAAATGTCAAATGAATAATATTATTTTATTTAAATCTAAAAAACAACTTACGGCAGAAAGCAACTATAATGAATTTATAAAGTTTTGTCGCTATCAACTGATCGGACTAACCCAAACTCAGGATTGGAACCAGTATGCCTGGAAAGGATATGTCACATTTAGAAAAATAGGGGTTGGAAATAAAGTCTTTGATTCCAATGATGCAATGCACGAAGATTATATCAATTTTGCGAAAGCATATATTAGATATCAACACTCATTGAAACCATTGAAAAATTATGGGGCTATTATGATGGCCTTGCGATGTCTCGAACAGGCTCTTTTGCAGGTTCAGAACACGGGTCTCATTTATAATGTTACAGCCGTTGTTTTCGATGAGGCAATGCAGATCGGAAGTAAATATTTTGAAGGTAACGTTTTGGCTAAATGTGGAATACAGCTTGAAAAAATATCAAAGTTTCTATGTGAACATAATCTTGTTAAGTCAGGATATATCTCATGGAAAAACCACGTGAAACAGAAAGTCAAAAATAATTACCTTCCTGAGATCGAGGATTATCACCGACGCGATAAGTTACCAGATGAAGAGGCATTACTCGCTATTGCTGATATTTTTTCTAAAAATGATGAGTTACTGAGCCCAAGGGATAAGTTCACCAGTTCAGTATTTGCACTTCTACTTTGTTGTCCGAGCAGAATCTCTGAGATTTTAGCCTTACCTGCTGATTGTGAGATTACACAAATAGATGGCAAGGGTATCGAAAGATATGGGTTGAGATTTTATTCGGTTAAGGGGTATGGCCCTAATATCAAATGGATTCCACGGGTTATGATACCAGTTGCAAAGAAAGCGATTAGAAGATTACTTTCCTTATCACAAAATGCAAGAGCACTTGCTCACTGGTGCGAAAAGCACCCTGATAAATTTTACCGACATGAGCTTTGCCCAACAGTTGATGAAAAAACTAAATTGACCGTTGTACAAGTTTGCCATGCACTGGGGTATCATTTATTTGATCATAAATCATGTGTTTTAAAAATTAAAAGAACGAGTTTGGATGGTGGAAAAAGTTTCTTAAACTCCAATGATTATAATTATTCATTGTGCGAACTATGGGAAATGATTAGTTCTGGTTTTAGCAGAGACTTTCCATGGTACGATAAAGAGAAATCTATAAGATTTAGTAATGCTTTATGCTTGCTCAATGCTGATCAATTTTCTTTATCACGAATGGCTTCAATTTTCATATTTTACAAACCGACTAAAAGTTTCTTCTTTAGCGATATACAAAGTAAAAGAAGCTTTGAGGTGGGGTATAAAAATATATTTGCACGATATGGGTATTATGATGATGAGGGTAAACCACTACTTATTCGCTCACACCAACCACGGCATCTATTAAATACAATAGCTCACTATGGTGAAATGTCTGAACTTGATATAGCTAAATGGTCTGGTCGTATTAATGCTAATCAGAACAGAGTTTATAACCATGTGTCGGAAGAAGATATGTTAGATAAAATCAAAGCTATTAAATTGATCAAGAGTAATTATTGTAAGAGAGAGTCAATTCCCTCAATTGAATCGCCAGTTGACTTCGATAACCTTTATCAAGGGGCAATTCACTTAACAGAATTTGGTTACTGTGTGCATAACTATTTGGTTCAACCTTGTAATAAAATTAATCAGTTTTTGGAATGTGACAATGAGGCACTGGACATGGAATCAATTGATAGAATGAAGCTTGAATCTATCCAAGAAAAAGTAACAAAACTGAAGAGTATAACGCAGACCGCTTGTGAAAATGGTGATTATGGTGCAGACAAATGGCTGCAACACCATGAGAAAAATTTGGAAAGAATTAATAAATTATTGAATAATTGAAACAGGAGATACATATGGCAAAACATTTAAACAGGAGTGAAATAAAAACAATTACAAATATTATATTGGCTTGGGACGGCAAAATCACATGGGATGATTTATGTGAATCAGTATATAAAAATCTTAACAGAACAATCACAAGGCAATCTTTAAGTGCTCATAATGAAGTTGTTGAAGCATATAAAACAAAGAAAAGTTTGTCCAATTTGAAAAAATCAGGCTTAAAGAAACCAGCCAATTTAACAATTGCGGCACAACAAATATTAAATCTTAAAGCCGAAAATGAAATGTTGAAAAAACAGAACAATAGATACAAAGAGCAATTTAGCTATTGGCAGTACAATGCTTACAGACACGGTCTTACTATGGAACAGTTGAATAGGCCATTTAATAAAAAATAGCAATTGATAGGTTACATCTATTGACAAGTTAAATAAATGCGATAAATATAAATATATTGTCAGGAAGACTATTTCAATTATGCAAGGATGCATTTTATGGACAAAAAAAATATCAATTCAGAATTTACTCTGGAAGAACAGCTTATCGTTATCGTAGACAAATATATCTCTAAGCGATATCAGCCACATGATAAAAGTTTCTCATGCCAGCTTTACTTAATTTTTGTGGGATACCATTTGAAGTATTTCTACCCTGAAAGGATTTATTCTAAATCCAATCGTAATATTGATAACATAATGGCTATGTTTAGCTCGGTATACAAAAGTCTGACAAGCAATCTTCTACAACGATTAAATAACAAAGAAGGAGTGATTAGGGAGCTAAACTCGCTTGTTAATTACATAGATAACAATCAAGAAAAAGCAGAGGAAATCTATGCTACTGTCAGAGCACAATATGAAATGAAAGTAATTGAGACAGAGTTAACCCATGAAGTTCGAGTAAGAACCGTCAGGTTATAGGTAATAAAAAGCCCCTAAGCAGGGGCTAAAAAAGACTTATTGATACAGGCTACTACTGAACTTCTTTCCAGACACCATCAGCTTTCACAAGCTTAACAGGCTTTGTTTGTTTCATGTTGCTGATAGAAGCATCGACAATGCAGTTGTAAACATTGTTTGCTTCTTCTGTGCAACTTAGTTTCTTAACATAATCTATTCTTAAAAGATCTTTTTCGGGAATACTTGAGTTCAGAGCTTTCATACTTGCATTTGATCTATCTACAACACTTTTGAAAGCATTGTATATGTCTTTTTCAGAAGGTTCGGAATTACAGGCTGTTAATAGAAAAGTAGAAAGGATAACTGCGAGAATTGAGTATGTATTCATTTTCTTGTCCAGGAAACGATTAATTAAGAATGCCAGATTTTGTATTGTTATTATCAGTAGAGAATGTCCACTTGCTTACGGTTTCTCCATTGAAGTCGATTTCGAGAGTTTTAGACTGAGTCTGGGAGCCGCCAGTTAGCAAACCGACAACAGGGATAAAAGTTGAGGCATTGAACTGATTGTTATACATGAAATATCTCCATTGCTCGTTGCCATCGTCAAGAGTCGTTCTGGTGTCAGGCTCACCAAGTTGAACAAGTAGCTCTGCCTTAGTTGTTTTGTTTTTAATTATTTTCGATTGAAGGCTTTGAGCCGTTTCATTTTTGATTTTTTGGTTCCCTGATGTTGAACAGCCAGAAATTAAAAATATTGCAATGAAAAAGGAGGTTACAATAAATTTATTCATTTTATCTTCCTTATTATATTTGATTAGGGTTAGCTTTTATGTGTGAAAACGGCTCTGTGTGCAAATTTCTTACGTAAATAGAATCTCAAAGAAATTGCTGATGCAAAATAGATAACGACAGCAAATATAAAACTTTGACTGACAGCGAATATGAAGAAAGCTATCGCCAACAGCACAATTCCTATTAGTAAAGCTAACCAAGATGAAACGGCTCCATATTTGATGGTTGAATGACAGCCAGTGCAGACGCTAACTCCAAACTGGCTCTCTTTGAAGCAGAACGGGCACTTTATTGTTTCGTTTTTCATATCAACCTCAAGGTTGCAGATTAAATGGTGCGTTTACAGAGATTCTCGATGACCGACTCTCTTTAGTAAAATTGCTTGTACCGATCGATGATTAGCTCTTGATAGGTCCAGGCTATCACAACCAGATTATCGATCTGTAATAACGATCAATATTTTCTTGACTAAACGAAAATTTGTTACTACAGATAGAGTGCGGTTACGAAAAGTATTTGTAATTGACTGTCTATAAACGAATTTTTCTTGCAGGTTTTAGATGCTGAGTTGCATAGACTTTTGAGAATCTTGCAGGGTTGTTGTGAAGAATGCTCTTACCGTAGCTTCGGAGAAGCTCTATGAGCCGTTGTAAAAAGGGAAACCAGCTACTGAGCCTGAGATGCTTTTGCTGTTTGACTGTATTCTTTAGAAGAATCTTTTCTACGATTGCGGTCCGTTTGTCTTCTCTGAGCCGTAATTCCAGTTCTGCAATTTTTCCACCGATACTTTCCCTTCTCTCAGTTGTCCTTAAGATCGTTGCAGGAGCAGGAGCAGGAGCAGGAGCAGGAGCAGGGGGTTCTTCTGGTGGTATGCCGGTTCGCAGAGCTTCTAGATGGTCTGGGTTGTAGTTGAGCCTGTTACTAAGATTTGCCCAACTGTAGCTCTTGCCCAATTGCGAAGCTTTGAAAGCTATATCGCGGTAGGAAAAAGAGAACCCGTTCATTTTCCCGGTAGAAGCGACATTCGCCGTCCAGCCGACTTCTGCTTCTTCCAGCCTCTTGATAAAAGTTAAAAGGTCAGGTGTATCTGCCAAACTTTTATCAAGTATCTGTTGGAGAGCTTCCTTAGGGGCGGGAAGACCAGTCCGTTCTGATAGCATTTGTTCGTTGCGAGAGATTCTTTTCCGCTTCGGTTGCTTTGGTGCAATGGCTGAGGCTGTTTTGGTCACTGTTAGATTATGAGTGATTTCAAGCTCACTGATTATGCGGGTACTTATAAGGTTCTCATTCCTGCCAAGGTAGAGTTTCCCACCGGCTATGTCGATTCTGCTGGCAATAATGTGTATATGCTGGCCTTCGTCGTTATGAAGCACATAGCAACGGAGGTGAGTATCACTGAACCCCATCCTCTTCATGTAGTCATCAGCTATGGTTACCCACTGGTCATTCGACAAGGATTCATTCGTAGGTAATCGAAGTGAGTTGTGCCACACCGGTTTCTGGACATCTAGCCGAAGCTGTTTTGTGCCATTGAATTCGGAAATCAGTTCAAGAACAGAGCTACTTAACATGTTCCCGCCAATTACGACTGGATCGCTTTTATGATGTGCTCCCGGTTGCAATGCATAACGAACAACACCAGCGAAGCTCTTACCCCTTTTGATCTTCTGCATTCCTTTCATGCGAAAAACTACCTTACGGACGGATCAGAACCTGTAAGACATGAGCGAAGCTCTTTAATCTGCTTTTTAACAGCGAAGATCTCTGTTTTCGTCAGTTCACTATTACTGCTTTTAGTATCAAGGTGGATTATTAGACGATTTAGCTTTTGAGATATATCAGACAATGATTGCCAAACTTCTAAATTGATTGCAGGAATGGTCGGAGGAAGCTTTTGAAGTGATGCCATGCGAAGCCATTCACCTTTGCGTTTATCACCACGGCTTGCATTGAGAAGCTCTAACTCTTCTTTATTTAATCGTACACTTACACAGTGTATTCGCAATGATTGAGATTTATTATCGCTAATAGGCTTGAAATTATTTGTATACGACAATGTTATTATTTTACCCATATAAACTCCTTTTTATATATTTATTCGCTTTAAAGTGAGCAATTCCTTTGCAACACATTATATATTTATAGTGGAAATGCAATTCATGTCAATGAGTTAGGTTAGACTTTGACTTTCTTTTTCAACCGAAGGGCGAAAAACAAGGGAACTCAAAGAAGCGGAGCTTCGATGAGTTAGCCCTTGCTTTATATTTATGCGTAGCGATGGTTGACATGTAAAAAAATAATGGTATTTATTTATTAAATTGCATGCCGGAAAATTTATGTTATGAATAGAAAATGGTGGTTCCTTTTTATTTTAATTATCTTAAATATCGTAGCTGTGTATATTGGCCTATATCTTGATAATGATATTTTCATGCGGAGATTCAAGGAGTTTGTGTATGTTGTCGATATTATATCCATACCATTCATTGTCGTTTTTTTTATCATTTAATCTTCTTGATCTGGTTTTGATGGCTTTCCTTTAATATCGGTCGCACTCATGAAAGCTTTTGTAAAAGAACAAACAATCAAAATAAATCTCAATGCAAAAGGAATGAAATTCTTTTCAAGAGATGATACACTTATATCTTCAATTGGACTTATAATGTAAAGCATTTTCATAGAAGCAAAAGCCGCAGCAAGAAAAAGAATTGTATCGTTTATTATTTTTATTATTTCCCCTCTTCTTCGGTATTGCTTTGTTATTGCTATAGCAGATGAAATACAAATCAAATAAAATCCTACATATGCTGGAATTGGTATTCCTTTGCAATCATTAACGATCACAATCAAGTAAGTAAAATATATTGTGTAGAGTGATATCTTTAAAAATGAAAGTGAGTCTTCATCTAATTTATCAGACATGAAATTTATTATAAAATGTTTTATTTTTATCATTCTCTATAACCCTGTTATGTTCTACTTATGGTGTAACTCAATGAAAATAACCGAGTACACCTTGAAAATTCAAACACCATTATTTCTAACTAAAATTTTATTTAGCTTTGAGATAATTCATTGTTCATTAAAAAACCCCTTATCTGAAATATACTTGAAAGTATATATTTTTTTCCCATCTGCTGCTGATAAATAACAGTTGGAAATATTTTCTTTGTTTGGGATTATTAGCATGAGAAAAAAAGGTCTTGTATGACCTGATTTGATAAATAAGTCTTGGATACTGCGGATATCCGTTCCTGATGGGCTTGCCACGCCTTCATTATGTGTATGCCAATCACCTAAGTAGTGAAAACCTTGCTTGAATAATGATATGATATCTTCTTTGGCTTTTTTCTCATCTAACTTGAAATAATTTCTTTTCCTCAAATCAGTAGAGCCTGGTGTGGTTATTTTATTGATTTCAATCTCAGAATCAGTGAGATTATTGGAAAATAGCATACCTCCAGATTCTTTACTAAAACAGTGAGTTTGACGGTGAGAAAATAACTCATCTACTATGCTTTGGCTGATGCATATTTTAAAATCTAATTCGGTACAATGAAATTTATGCATCACATTTTTCCCAATTAGAATTTTCAAAAACAAGAGGTATGATACAATCACCCTTTTCTGGATTTCCGAATTGTGCTATCCATTTATTATTCCATTTTCCACCCAATTCCAAAAGTTCTGTTTCTCTTCCTAAATAACTATAAGCAAAAGATTTATTTGAAAAACGATCCATAATAAGATCTATTACCGTTCTTGCAGTTAGAGCATGTAAATTAGTCAATGGGATAGCTCCGTATGGCTGGAACTCTCCGGCACATGCAGCTATCCTTTTGCGAGTATTTTCTTTCCAGTAAGTAGCCGGATATTTTAATGCACCTATATATTTACCTTCTGTAATATGCCAGCTATTAAAAGCATTAGAATCCACTTGGTTGACTATTACATGCCCAGCCATCGCATGAGCTTCAACAAATGCAAAGACAATAGCACCAAGAATGTCTTCCGACTGTCTTTTAATTAACTGCTGTTCAGTATTCCAATGTGCAGTGCAGCTTACTATAATATCGGCTTCTGCAATTTTCTGGTTATTCTTGGAATCTTCTGTCCAATCTTCATTAAAAGCTTCTATATACGCATTTGGAAACTCTTCCCGTAGCCTTGAGGCAAGAGCTAATGCTTTATTTTTATAAACAGAATCAAATCCTAATAGATGACGAGAGGAGTTTTCACTCTTCATTAAATCATCATCCCAAAGCATCATTTTTCTAATACCTGATTGAAGTAA
The DNA here is from genome assembly GCF_001807145.1 of Enterobacter sp. HMSC16D10. NCBI lineage: Bacteria > Pseudomonadati > Pseudomonadota > Gammaproteobacteria > Enterobacterales > Enterobacteriaceae > Enterobacter > Enterobacter sp. HMSC16D10. Next base: position 31,346 of record NZ_KV787915.1, on the reverse strand, counting down.
CAGTCTTGATACCGAAGAACCTACTGAACCACATCCGACGATAGCTACTTTATGTTCAGAGATTTTCTTGTAAGTTTTGTTATGCTCACGGCCTGTTAACCAAGAATCGTCAGAACGGTCTACTATGAGATTTTCTGTTTTTGTTTGACTTATTCTATTTTTTAAAATCTTTCCATCGATGTAATTTCTATAACCATCTAATAAAGCTGTATTCCTGAATCGACCCCGACTAATACCTCTGGTATCGAAACGGTCTGAGGCAAGATCACTAACTCCCTTAGGAATCTGTATTCCTATAATATTCATCCCAGAAGGAGTTGGGAATGAAATTAGAATTATTGGCTTGACATTGAACATATTAGCACAAGATCTTAAGATCAATTCAATAGTGCTTTCTGAATCTTCCTGTTGCTGATTTATGAGTTCAAATAAATCCCTTGCAGTTTTGGGATACTGACTCGGATACCAGGCTTCATTGAAGAATATCAATGGAATTGAAATTATTTTAGAGAGTTGCTGTTGCCTTATTCTCTTATCTTTTGAATTACTTTCATCCGATTCTAATGGCAATATTTTTTGGTTTTCCAACCAGTTAATTAATTCTTTTTGTGTGTCAGAGTATATTACTCCAAATTTTCGAGTCCGATAACCGAAAACCGACCTTGTGTTTTTATTTGTTAGATCACACAGGCTTATAAGTCGATCTATTTTATTACATTGATAAATCCAATAGTTCTGGAACTCATCAATGAAATCCTCACTTAAATCTCCATTTATTCCTTTTCTTAGCATTAGTATAGCATCGTTTAGTAAATCGACTGCATAGGTCATATCATTATGATCGATGATATAACTGTCAGGCCAAACACATAACTTGCCATTTTTTTCTAAGTGCGGGAGTTGGCAAACATCAATTTTAGGTGAGGAAATAAACACATCTGGAATGTCAAATTGACTAAGAGTTTTGTATCTTAGTTGCAATACAATTGGTTCATTACTAAATTCTAAATCAGTTACTAATTCCCAAGCACAAACATATTTATCGTTGAATTTTGATAATTCATTCGTAGAAAGCTTCCTTGCACCATAAGGTGCAAGGATTGTGCTCAACTGATCTATCTTTTTACTAAGACAATCAGGCATAACCACCACCACCTTGTCTATTTACAGCAGCACTTGATGATTCAGCCATACCTAATGCAGATGCAGCAATTTTCTTAATACCGTTATCGGAAATTTCAATCTCTAACGGAATATTCTCTCCATTCTTTTTATGGTCCGATACACATAAAAATTGACCTTGCACATTATCAACAATTTTTTCGTATTCTTCTTTTGCTCGATAGGCCGGAGGGTCTTTCTCATCATCTTCAATTACTTTTGAACTGGAAATAATGAAAGCATTTTGTTTAGCCCGGTTGAACACTTCCATTGCTTTCTCTGATGTTTCTGCTTCATCACCCATATCACTTAAACTATGATGGGAAAGGCTATGCCATGAACAATGGTGTGGTGCTTGTAAGATATCATAATCTAACCAAGACATTGAATATTTATCAGTTAGACGATCTCTTACACATTCCCAACAAACAACTTCGGCATCTCCACCACTTAAAAAATAAGCAGTTTTATTACCACCTTTTATTGCAAAATTCATTATTACACTGGAATGGTTTTTACCCAATTTATCTTCTAATTCATCAAGGTCTTTCTTCGGTGAAGGACCCAGTAAATGAGCTTCAAAACATGAGGAATAGCTTTGGTTAATCCAGCGAGTTTTTTGATCTAATTCTAATAGAATATTTGGTATGTCATCCGTTTTATCACCATCGTCCTTGCCTAAAACCAAAACTTGATTTCCGACTCCATCCAAATAGCCCTTTTCTTTATAAAGATTGACTCTTCTCTTGACTTCTGCGTTCAAAGCTTTTGCGTCATCACATAAAGGATGATTCTGTGCATGATGTCGTCTAAATACAATTGGGCTTGACCAGATCTCATTGATGAAAATTTTATCACTCCTTTCACTCCAATTTTCAGGTTTTCCCAAATGGAAGTGATCAGATACTCCATCGCAATGATCTGAATCAGGGTGCGACCAAATAAAGAGATGAACAAAGAGACGGCCTTCGTCATTACGAGAAAGTTTTTCTCTAAGTTGTGAGCGAACATCGGGATGTTCTTTACCATCTCTGATACGACAATCGATTAATATATTCTTTCCATCTTCGGTTTGAATAAGTGTCATATCCCCATTACCTACGGGGAAAAAAGATATCTTTGCAGTCATATCATATCCTTTTTAATTATTTCTGATCGGAATTATCACCCGACCTTGCTGTGCGAGATTTTTCAATCCCAAAAATAGCCATACCTACATCTTCGATTTTGCCCACGAATTTATCTACATTCAAGCCAGCAAAGAAGGCAAATGCCATATATCCATAGTCTCCACCACTACCGTTTTGTGATGCATCTAACACTATCAAACCTGCTTTTAGAAACAGGTAGGCCACAACACCACAGATACCGCTGACAACAGGCCTTAATACATACCAGACATACCAACGGTCATCCCAGCAGTTTCTGACACACTTGTTTAGATATACACCACGGAGGCAGTAAAGAGTCCCACCAAGCACTCCGATCAGTCCACAACGGATCATTAGCTTCTTGCTCATGATCCATTCAGGGAACACATCACCCTTTACTAATCCTGCATACACAAGGATAACAAGTAAGAGTAAGGTGAAGAGATAACAGATTATTCTTTTCATATGTAGCCTATATGTAACCTTTGATGAGGGTTTTTATTTTTATTCATTTTAGATCATTAACTTAGATTTTCTAGAAAAGTACTGCTGCATCATTGGAGGGTTATGCTGCGTCAGCCTTGTATTTTTGAGATGAAACATAATCACTCCACCATTGCATGAGAACTACCCGTTCTGCGAGATACTCAGCACGATTGTAAGCTGCAATTATTTCATCTTTCTTCGAATGGGCAAGGGCCGCTTCTAAGACATCTATCCTGAACTTACCCGACTCCTCTGCGGCCGTTCGGGCAATAGATCTCATTCCATGGGCTACAAGCTCACCTCCGAAGCCCATGCGGATTATGGCCGCATTAGCTGTTTGTTCATGCATATGGTTAAGAGGAGCCTTTATGCTTGGAAACACCCATTCACGATGCCCACTTATGGCTTTCATTGAGTCCAGGACTCTCAAAGCTTCTTTGCTTAGTGGAACTTTGTGAGGCTTCTTCATTTTCATAAACTCAGCCGGAATGTTCCACATGCCGGTTTCTATATCAATATCTGACCATCTTGTGCGAACCGCTTCACCGGGGCGGACCCAAGTTAGTAACTGCCATTCAATAAGTAACCTTGTTTCTAAACGGATAGAAGCATTGGTTAGAGCAATCAGGAAGCGGGGAAGTTCGGAAGGAGGTAATGCAGGCATATTCTGTTTTTTAGGCTTACTGAACCGTTGTCCAAGGTTGTCAGCCGGATTGAACTCTATGAGTTCTTCTGTTGCTGCATAGCGGAAAATTTCATTCAGGCGGGAAATGATTCGCCGTAAAGTTTCGAGGACTCCTCGTTGCTCAATAGGGTCAAGATGTTGCTTTAAGAGTTTGGGTCGGATCTCATTGACAGGAACATTACCCAAGCCAGGAAAGATATTTCTCTCCAGGCTTCGCCAGATGTCTTCTGCATGGTCTTGTGAGATACCTGAGGTCTTTACCTTCTCATCTAACCATTTCCTTGCCACGGTTTGGAGAGTGTGTTCAGTAGCATTCTTTAAGGCATTTGCTTTATCGTTGTTATGGACTTGAGGATCAATGCCATTGGCAAGCAAGGAAAGGTATTCATCTCGCAATGCTCTTGCTCTTGCCAGTGTAAGGTGAGGATAGGTCCCAAGGCTCATTTTGGTTCTTTTTTTACTCACTGGCACTGCATACCTGAAATACCAATTCTTCTTTCCTCCTTTCGAGAGGGGAGCGATTCGTAGTATCAAACCATCTCCGTCAAACAAGTTGATTTCTTTGTCGGCTGGCTTGGTGCTTTTGATTTCAGTGTCAGTGAGCTTCTTAGCGATTTTTGCCATTTTGGGACCCTCGGTTTTTGGACCCTTCTTAGTGGGTCCCATTCAGGGTGCCATATGTGATAGTTCTCAGCAATTCTCACTGGACGACAATAGACGTAAAAAAGCCCGCAAGGCTGATTCCATGCGGGCTTAGTAGACTTCATTGTACTTCAAACAACTAAAAAGTGGTGGAGCTGGCGGGAGTTGAACCCGCGTCCGAAATTTCTACATCCTCGGTACTACATGCTTAGTTTGTCTTTACATTCGCACGCCAGCTGCGGACAGACACGCCACTAACGAACTAGCCTGATTAGTTTTAACGCTTCAACCCCAGGCAGGGCTTCCACGCGATCTCTTTTGGGTTTGACCTCTCTTTGATCCCCGTCTTAAGAGCGGAAGCTAGGGAGAGAGGGCTCAGAGCAGGTTATTAAGCTGCTAAAGCGTAGTTTTCGTCGTTTGCGACTATTTTTTTGCGGCTTTTAACGAGGCAAACCGCCCCTCGGCATGCACCTTGGGTTTCGCAAATCCCGTCGAATCCAGAATCAGCCCCAATAGTGTTGAACTGAGTATACCAGATTTCACTTCCTGGATACCAGCCCGGAACGCTAACTTATTGAATAGTACAATAAGTGTGCAGAATCAACGTCCTGCGTTTTTCATAATGCGCGCTTTGTCCAGCTGCCACTCGCGCTCTTTCAGGTCAGTACGTTTGTCGTGCTGTTTTTTACCCTTCGCGACGCCAACTTTCACTTTGCACCAGGCGTTTTTCCAGTACAGCGACAGGGCGACCACGGTGAAACCTTCGCGGTTGATGCGTCCGTAGAGGGATTCCAGCTCACGCTTGTTCAGCAGCAACTTACGCGTGCGCGTTGGGTCACACACATAGTGTGAAGATGCGACGGTCAGCGGCGTAAAGTTCGCGCCGAACAGGAAGGCTTCGCCATCTTTCAGGATCACGTAGCTATCGCCGATGTTGGCTTTCCCGGCGCGCAGCGATTTTACTTCCCAGCCCTGCAACGCAAGGCCAGCTTCGAATTCTTCTTCAATGAAATACTCGTGGCGAGCACGCTTGTTGAGCGCAATGGTCGCCGAGCCTGGTTTATGTGCTTTTTTCTTCGTCATAAGTGTCGTAAAGCCGTCGGTAATCTGATTTCAAAAAGTCACCTCATTGCGTCCTGTGAGGTCTAACGCGCTATCTTAGCACGAGATGAGCCTTAGCGTTTTTTTAACAGGTGATAAATGTTATTATTTGTCCGTTGTGTGACCATGGAAAATGCTATGCCTCAGATTAGCCGTACTGCGCTTGTGCCTTACAGCGCGGAACAAATGTATCAGTTAGTGAACGATGTTCAGTCATATCCAGAGTTTATCCCGGGATGTACCGGGAGCCGCGTTCTGGAATCCGGCCCGACGCAGATGACCGCGGCGGTGGATGTCTCCAAAGCGGGGATCAGCAAGACGTTCACCACCCGCAATACGCTGACGAGCAATCAGAGCATTTTGATGCATCTGGTGGATGGTCCGTTCAAGACCCTGATGGGAGGCTGGAAGTTTACGCCGCTGAGCGCTGACGCCTGCCGCATTGAGTTCCATCTGGACTTCGAGTTTACCAATAAGCTGATTGAGCTGGCGTTTGGCCGCATCTTTAAAGAGCTGGCATCGAATATGGTTCAGGCGTTCACCACCCGCGCCAAAGAGGTTTACAGTGTCGCATAAGATTGCTGTAGAAGTGGTGTACGCGCTGCCGGAGAAGCAGTATCTGCAGCGCGTGACGCTGGAGGAGGGGGCGACCGTTGAGGAGGCCATCCGTGTTTCCGGCATCCTCGAGCTTCGCAGCGATATCGACCTGGCGAAGAACAAGGTCGGGATTTATAGCCGTCCGGTGAAGCTGGGCGATGTGCTGAAAGAGGGCGACCGGGTGGAGATTTATCGTCCGCTGATTGCCGACCCGAAAGAGCTGCGTCGCCAACGCGCGGAGAAGGCCAGTAAGTAGCGCTTTCTTCCCCGGTGGCGCAGCGCTTAGCGGGGCTACGATTCTTCGTAAGAACTCAGATACAAAAAAGGTGCTCAATGAGCACCTTTTTGCATTTCTGACATCGGATTATTTAGTCAGGGCTGGCTTGTTGTCGATGTTGGTCAACACACCGGCGCTGCTGAAGGTCAGCGTCAGGGTCTGCTGGGTCGCATCTTCATGGCCCGGCTTCTGACGGAATACATAGAACCAGGTGTTAGTGCCGAACGGATCGGACATCATCGGGGTTCCCAGTGCATAAGCGACCTGCTGTTGTGTCATCCCCACGCGGATTTTGGACACATCGTTAGGGGTAAGGTAGTTCCCCTGGTTGATGTCAGGACGGTAAACCACTTTCTCCAGAGTGGAACAGCCTGCGGTCAACATCAGAAGAACCGCTGCGGCAGCGGTCAGCATTTTACAACGCATAGTGATTTGATTCCTTTTCGGGCCCGAGCAGAACGCGGCTCATATGTAATATGCCGATGATAATAGACCTTGCCCCACTTTGAAACCGGTCTGGCGGCGTTTTTGTTGTTCTGTATGACCCTGAGATCCCGAAAAAGTTTATGCCGCCAGCAGTTCTTTCGCGTTCGCGAGTGTGTTACGCGTGACTTCGCTGCCGCCGAGCAGGCGTGCCAGCTCCTGCAGACGCGCACGTTTATCCAGCGGCTTCATGTGCGTTTCGGTCATTTCTCCGTCGGTTTCTTTGCTGACAATAAAGTGATGATGACCGCAGCCCGCGACCTGCGGCAGGTGGGTGACACACATCACCTGCGTGGATTCGCCGAGCTGGCGCAGCAGTTTACCCACCACCGCCGCCGTCGGGCCGCTGATGCCGACATCCACTTCATCGAAAATCAGCGCCGGGGTGTCCATTTTACGCGCGGTGATCACCTGAATCGCCAGCGCAATACGCGACAGTTCACCGCCTGAGGCCACTTTGGAGATCGCCTGCAGCGGCTGCCCCGGGTTGGTGGTGACGCGGAATTCGATACGATCTGCACCTTCCGCCGTCAGGTGGTTCTCTTCAAAGCGAACGTCAATGGTGAAGACGCCGTGCGGCATCGCCAGCGTGTGCATGCTGTCGGTAATGTGCTGGCTTAACTCCTGAGCATAGTGCTGACGAATTTCATGCAGCTTTTGCGCTGTCGCCAGCGCCTGTTCATGGTGCAGATTCACCGCCAGAGAGAGGGTCTCCTGCGAGTCAGCCTGATCGTCAAGCTGCTGCTGCTCGTCCAGCAGAGACTGATAGTAGCCCGGCAGCTCTTCCGGCGTAACGTGGTGCTTGCGCGCCAGCGAGATCTGACGGGAGATACGCTGCTCCAGCTCAAAAAGACGGTTCGGGTCGAGATCCAGACGCTCACAGTAGTGGCGAAGTTCGTCACCGGCTTCAGAAATCTGAATGGCCGCCTCTTCCAGCATATCCAGGACGCCAGACAGTTTGCTGTCCATGCCGACCAGTTCGGTAAGCAGCTGACGGACGTTATACAGCTGGCTCTGCAGGTTCACGTCTTCGCCATCCGCCAGCAGGTTGAGCGCATTCTGGCTGGTTGAGAGCAAGTGACCGCTGTTCGCCAGGCGCTTGTACTCTTCGTCGATTTGCTCAAACTCACCCGGCTGCGGGTTGAATTCGTTCAGCTCTTTGAGCTGGTATTCCAGCAGCTCCGCACGGGCGGCGCGCTCCTGGCTTTGCTGCTGGTGTTGAGCGAGCTCGCGGCAGCTCTGATGCCACTGGCGATAGTGCTCTGCCATAAGCTGAGTAAGCGCGTACTCACCCGCATAACCATCCAGCAGCGCTTTCTGCTGTTCGGGTTTAACGAGTTGCTGATGCGCGTGCTGACCGTGGATCTGGATAAGCAGCTGGCCGAGTTCACGGAGCTGGGAGAGCGGGACCGCCGTGCCGTTGATAAAGCCGCGTGAGCGACCGTCGCTGCTAATAACGCGGCGAAGTAAACACTCACGTCCATCTTCAAGCTGGTTCTGTTCCAGCCAGCGCTGGGCGGCAGGGGTGTCTTTCAGGGAGAAACGGGCGCACAGGTCGGCACGGTTTGCGCCCATGCGCACCATGTCGCCCTCGGCGCGGCCGCCAAGGCACAAGCCGAGGGCATCAATGGCAATGGATTTACCCGCACCGGTTTCCCCGGTGATCGCCGTCATGCCGCTGTGGAAATCGATCTCAAGCTCACGAACAATGGCAAAGTTGCTGATGGTCAGTTGTGCCAGCATAATTGTTTTCCTGTATGAAAAACCATAACTGTGTTTTCATACAGTATAAACTGGTTTTATATACAGTAAAGTCCTGGATGCAAAATCAGAACAATTTTTTTGACCAGCCAAGCTTCGAGCTTAATGTGTTGAAATAGCTGTAATCTTTTGGATGTATCAAATTCAGGTGGTAATCACACCGGCGAATAAGCACATCTTCACCTTCCTGGATAGGCAGCGCTATCTGGCTGTCGCAGCTGATCTCCAGGTCGTTACGGCGGTGCGAGAAGCGCAGACGGATCGTGCTGTCGCCGTTGATCACCAGCGGGCGGGCGGAGAGCGTGTGCGGGAACATCGGCACCAGGGTAATGGCATCCAATGAGGGCGTCAGGATCGGGCCGCCGGCAGAAAGCGAGTAGGCGGTTGAGCCGGTCGGGGTGGAGATAATCAGCCCGTCAGAACGCTGGGAGAAGGCAAAGATCTCGTCGATATAGACTTCGAACTCGATCATGTGCGCCACTTTGCCAGGGTGAAGGACAACCTCGTTAATGGCGGTGCTGATGCGTTTCTGGCAGTCCTGCTGGCACACCTGCGCTTCCAGTAAAAAGCGTTTTTCACTGATATAGTGGCCTTCCAGCACGTCGGCCAGCTGCTGCTGCGCATTGTCCGGGTCGAGGTCGGTTAAAAAACCGAGATTGCCACGGTTGATGCCGATGACCTTGATGTCATAACGCGCCAGCGTGCGGGCCGCGCCGAGCATGTTGCCGTCGCCGCCCACCACCACGGCGAGATCGGCCTGTTGGCCAATTTCCGCCAGCGTGCCGGTTTTGACGCTCTTCAGCTGCAGTTCCTGGGCAATCTGCTGCTCGACCATCACTTCATAGCCTTTGCTACACAACCAGCGATACAACATTTCATGTGTCGTTAGTGCGGTAGGGTGACGCGGATGCCCGACGATCCCAATACACCTGAAATGATTATTCATTTTCTGGAGGTCCTTGTGCCTGATGAATGATGACAATCTGTCTTGTTCCCTTGAATCCCGGAAACTGATCCCCATAATAAGCGAAGTTAGCGAGATGAATGCAGAAAAACGCGGAGAAATTCATGAGTAGTAAAGAACAGAAAACGCCTGAGGGGCAAGCCCCTGAAGAAATTATCACGGAACAGCACGATGAAGTTGAGGCTGTAGAGCCAGACGCATCTGCTGAGCAGGTGGACCCGCGCGATGAAAAAATTGCGAATCTGGAAGCCCAGCTGGTAGAAGCACAGAATCGCGAACGCGACAGTGTTCTGCGCATCAAGGCGGAAATGGAAAACCTGCGTCGTCGTACCGAGCAGGACGTTGAGAAGGCGCATAAATTTGCGCTGGAGAAATTCGTCAACGAACTGCTGCCGGTGATCGATAGCCTCGATCGTGCGCTGGAAGTGGCTGACAAAGCGAATCCGGACAACGCCGCAATGATCGAAGGTATCGAACTGACGCTGAAATCCATGCTCGACGTAGTGCGTAAGTTTGGCGTGGAAGTGATTGCCGATACCGACGTTCCGCTGGATCCAAACGTTCACCAGGCGATTGCGATGGTTGAATCTGAAGAGATTGAAGCCGGTAAAGTGCTGGGCGTGATGCAGAAAGGCTATACCCTGAACGGCCGTACCATCCGCGCTGCGATGGTGACCGTGGCGAAAGCGAAAGCGTAATTCGCTATCCGTAGTGCCGGGTAGCGGCGTTCGCCATACCCGGCCTACAACCTTACTCCGCGATACTTTCGCGCAGGGGTTTAACGGGCAGGACTTTCACCTGCTTGATCATATTGTCCTGCACGTCCAGGATATCAATATCGTACTGCTCGATGCGCACCCGCGTGCCCGCCGCCGGGATCTCTTCCAGCGCTTCCAGAATCATCCCGTTAATGGTGCGAGCCTCATCTTCCGGCAAATGCCAGTTAAAGGCTTTGTTGAGTTCACGAATGTTCGCGCTTCCGTCAATCAGCACCGAGCCGTCGTTTTGCGGGGTGACCTCTTCCGCGAGGGAAGGCGACATTGAGGTGGTAAAGTCCCCGACAATCTCTTCCAGAATATCTTCGACCGTTACCAGGCCCTGGATATCGCCGTACTCGTTGACCACCAGGCCGACCTTCTTCTTGTTGCGCTGGAATTTCACCAGCTGCGTGCTGAGCGGCGTTCCTTCCGGCACGTAATAAATTTCGTCGGCGGCGCGCAGCATCACCTCTTTGGTGAACTCTTTTTTCTCGGTCATCAGACGGTAGGCTTCGCGCACGCGCAGCATGCTGATGGCGTCATCCAGCGAGTCGCGGTACAGCACAATGCGCCCGTGCGGGGAGTGCGTCAGCTGGCGGACGATGGCTTTCCAGTCGTCATTGATGTCGATACCGACGATTTCGTTACGCGGCACCATGATGTCGTTCACGCTCACCTTTTCCAGATCGAGCACCGACAGGAGCATGTCCTGATTGCGCCGGGAGATCTGCGAGCGTGATTCATTCACGATAGTGCGCAGCTCCTCTTTGCTGAGCGCGCTGCTGATGGTGACGTCGGCTTTGATTCCCACCATCCGCATCAGGACGCGCGTCACCATGTTCAGCAGCCAGACCAGCGGCATCATCAGGATCTGCAGCGGTGCCAGCAGGAAGCTGCTCGGATAGGCGACCTTTTCAGGGTAAAGCGCGGCGATGGTTTTTGGCAGCACTTCGGCAAACACCAGCACCACGAACGTCAGCACGCCGGTGGCAATTGCGACCCCGGCGTTGCCGTACAGGCGCATCCCGACGATGGTGCCGAGCGCAGAGGCCAGAATGTTGACGAGGTTGTTGCCGATGAGCACCAGGCTAATCAGGCGATCCGGCTTGCGGAGCAGTTTTTCAACGCGACGGGCGGCGCGGTTACCCTGTTTAGCACGATGACGTAACCGGTAGCGGTTCAGGGTCATCATGCCGGTTTCCGAGCCGGAGAAATAGGCGGAGATGACCACCATGACGATCAGGATAACGATCAGCGTGGTGGTTGAGATGTGTTCCAGGGGGAACTCCTTTGTTTCTTAGCCAGCAAATTGCTGTATGAAGCGGCTGCCAAAATAGGCAAGGGTGAGAATGCCCGCACCCGCGACGTTGAACCAGACCACGCGACGACCGCGCCAGCCTTCATGATAATGGCCCCATAACAGGACAATATAGACAAACCACGCGATGATGGAGAGCACCGCTTTATCGATATTCTCCACGCTGAACAGGTTCTTCATGTAAAACAGCCCCGTGCAGAGCGTGAGCGTCAGCAGCACCACGCCCACCTGGGTGATGTGGAACATCTTACGCTCAATGACCATCAGTGGCGGCATTTCATGGTTAAACGCCAGCTTTTTGTTTTTCAGCTGGTAGTCAATCCAGGCGAGCTGCATGGCGTAAAGCGCGGCGATGATCAGCGTCGCGTAGGCAAAGAGCGACAGGCCGATATGCACCAGCATCCCCGGCGTCGCCTCCAGATGCGTAATGAACTCATTAGGCATAAAGGTGGCGAGGGCCAGATTGATCAGCGCGAAGGTGTAGACAATCGGCAGCAGCAGCCAGCCGCGATTTTTAGACGCGACGATGGTCATTACCGTACAGATCATCAGGCTGACCAGCGAGCCGACGTTCAGCACGCTCAGGTTTTGCACGCTGCCGTCGCCGGGGATAATGCGTGATTCCAGCGCAAAGGCGTGGCTAATCAGTGCGATCACCGCCGAAAGAATAGCCATGCGCCGCCAGCCGCTGTTTTTTTGCAGCAGTCCGGGAATAATCAGCGCGAGGCTGACAGAGTAGGCAACAAGGGCGATCAGTGCGAAAACAGGCATATAGGCATCGACAGTTGTCTTAATAAGAAAGAGAAGCAGTATAACGTTACGTGACGCCTGCTCCAACCGTTGCATAACAACAAAGGCGCCTTCATGTTATACTCCGGCAAAATTCTGTGTATGTGTCGCTCATGGCGGCCCAACGTTTCTACTCAGGCGAGAGACAATGTTTGATAATTTAACCGATCGTTTGTCGCGCACGCTGCGCAACATCAGCGGCCGCGGACGCCTTACTGAAGAGAACATCAAGGAAACGCTGCGCGAAGTGCGCATGGCGCTGCTGGAAGCAGACGTCGCGTTGCCGGTTGTTCGTGATTTTATCAACCGCGTGAAAGAGAAGGCGGTTGGTCATGAAGTTAACAAGAGCCTGACCCCGGGTCAGGAGTTCGTCAAAATCGTTCGTAACGAACTGGTTTCGGCGATGGGCGAAGAGAACCAGGTGCTTAACCTGGCCGCTCAGCCACCGGCCGTGGTGCTGATGGCGGGCCTGCAGGGTGCGGGTAAAACCACCAGCGTCGGTAAGCTGGGTAAGTTCCTGCGCGAAAAGCACAAGAAGAAAGTGCTTGTGGTCTCTGCGGACGTCTATCGCCCGGCGGCGATCAAGCAGCTGGAAACCCTGGCAGAGCAGGTTGGCGTGGATTTCTTCCCGTCCGACGTGGCGCAGAAGCCTGTCGACATCGTTAACGCCGCGCTGAAAGAGGCGAAGCTGAAATTCTACGACGTGCTGCTGGTGGATACCGCCGGTCGTCTGCATGTTGACGAAGCGATGATGGACGAGATCAAGCAGGTGCATGCCTCTATCAACCCGGTAGAGACCCTGTTTGTCGTCGACGCCATGACCGGTCAGGATGCGGCGAATACCGCGAAAGCGTTTAACGAAGCGCTGCCGTTAACCGGCGTGGTGCTGACCAAAGTGGACGGTGACGCCCGCGGCGGTGCGGCCCTCTCCATTCGTCACATCACCGGTAAGCCGATCAAATTCCTCGGCGTGGGCGAGAAAACTGAAGCGCTGGAGCCGTTCCACCCGGATCGTATTGCCTCCCGTATCCTCGGCATGGGCGACGTGCTGTCGCTGATCGAAGATATCGAGAGCAAGGTTGACCGCGCGCAGGCCGAGAAGCTGGCCAGCAAGCTGAAAAAAGGGGACGGTTTCGATCTCACCGACTTCCTTGAGCAGCTGCGTCAGATGAAAAACATGGGCGGCATGGCCAGCCTGATGGGCAAACTGCCGGGCATGGGCCAGATCCCAGACAACGTGAAAGCGCAGATGGATGACAAGGTGCTGGTGCGTATGGAGGCGATCATCAACTCGATGACGCTGAAAGAGCGCGCTAACCCGGACATCATCAAAGGTTCCCGTAAACGCCGTATCGCAGCCGGTTGCGGCATGCAGGTGCAGGACGTTAACCGCCTTCTGAAACAGTTCGACGACATGCAGCGCATGATGAAGAAAATGAAGAAAGGCGGCATGGCGAAGATGATGCGCGGCATGAAAGGGATGATGCCTCCCGGTTTTCCAGGGCGTTAATCGCTTTTGAGATTGCTTTTTGCCCGAAAATGAGTAAAATTTTCGGGCTTTTAATATGACACCCGGGCTCCGTTCCTCGATGGGGCCCGGTTGTTTTATTCACACAAGAGGATGTTATGGTAACTATTCGTTTAGCACGTCACGGCGCTAAAAAGCGTCCGTTCTACCAGGTTGTTGTGACTGACAGCCGTAATGCACGCAACGGTCGCTTCATTGAGCGCGTTGGTTTCTTCAACCCACTGGCCGCTGGCGCAGAAGAAGAAACTCGTCTGGATCTGGATCGTATCGCTCACTGGGTTGGCCAGGGCGCTACTGTTTCCGATCGCGTTGCTACGCTGATCAAAGCAGCAAACAAAGCAGCTTAATCTGTCACGGTGGTCATGATGAGCAATAAAGCACCTGTTGAACCGATCGTATTGGGAAAAATGGGTTCTTGCTACGGTATCCGTGGTTGGCTCAGAGTGTTTTCCTCCACTGAAGACGCTGATAGCATTTTTAATTACCAGCCCTGGTTTATCCAGAAAGGCGGTAAGTGGGAAGAGGTCGAGCTGGAAAGCTGGCGTCACCACAATCAGGACATCATCATCAAGCTGAAAGGCGTTGACGATCGTGATGCCGCGAATGCGCTGACTAATTGTGAAATTGTCGTGGATTCGTCGCAGTTGCCACAGCTGGAAGAGGGCGACTACTACTGGAAAGACCTTATGGGTTGCCAGGTAGTCACTACTGAAGGCTACAGCCTGGGGAAAGTCATCGATATGATGGAAACCGGGTCAAATGACGTTCTCGTCATTAAGGCAAACCTGAAAGATGCATTTGGCATCAAGGAGCGGTTGGTCCCGTTCCTCGATGGACAGGTTATCAAGAAAGTCGATCTCACTACTCAAACCATTGAAGTAGATTGGGATCCTGGTTTTTAAATTCTCCGGATAAACGGTAAAAGACGGCGCTATGTGGATTGGCATAATTAGCCTGTTTCCTGAAATGTTCCGCGCGATTACCGATTACGGGGTAACTGGCCGGGCAGTAAAGAATGGCCTGCTGAGCATCCAGAGCTGGAGTCCGCGTGACTTTACTCATGACCGGCACCGTACCGTGGACGATCGTCCTTACGGCGGCGGACCGGGGATGCTAATGATGGTGCAACCCTTACGGGACGCCATTCACACAGCAAAAGCCGCGGCAGGTGAAGGCGCAAAGGTGATTTATCTGTCACCTCAGGGACGCAAGCTTGATCAAGCGGGCGTCAGCGAACTGGCGACGAATCAAAAGCTGATTCTGGTCTGTGGTCGCTACGAAGGGATAGATGAGCGCGTAATTCAAACCGAGATTGACGAAGAATGGTCTATCGGCGATTACGTTCTCAGCGGTGGTGAGTTACCCGCAATGACGCTGATTGACTCCGTCGCCCGGTTCATTCCGGGAGTACTGGGCCATGAAGCTTCGGCAACGGAAGATTCCTTTGCCGATGGGTTGCTGGACTGTCCACACTATACCCGTCCTGAAGTGTTAGAAGGGATGGAGGTCCCGGCAGTGTTACTGTCAGGAAACCATGCCGAGATACGTCGCTGGCGTTTGAAGCAGTCGCTGGGCCGAACCTGGCTTAGAAGACCTGAACTTCTGGAAAACCTGGCTCTGACTGAAGAGCAAGCAAAGTTGCTGGCCGAGTTCAAAACTGAACACGCGCAACAGCAGCATGAACATGATGGGAATGCGTAATACGCTCCCGAATATCAGTTTACCCAGGATAAGAGATTAAATTATGAGCAACATTATTAAGCAACTTGAACAAGAGCAGATGAAGCAGGACGTACCTTCCTTCCGTCCAGGTGACACCGTGGAAGTGAAAGTATGGGTTGTTGAAGGTTCCAAAAAACGTCTGCAGGCATTCGAGGGCGTGGTTATCGCTATTCGTAACCGCGGTCTGCACTCTGCATTCACTGTTCGTAAAATTTCCAACGGCGAAGGCGTTGAGCGTGTCTTCCAGACTCACTCTCCGGTAGTTGACAGCATTGCTGTTAAACGTCGTGGTGCTGTACGTAAAGCTAAACTGTACTACCTGCGTGAGCGTACTGGTAAGTCTGCTCGTATTAAAGAGCGTCTGAACTAAGATTCGCTTAAGCGACATCCTGTTAGAAAGGGCTGGCCGAAAGGCCGGCCCTTTTTTTATTCCATCGCACCTCTCGCGTTAACCCTTTCGTCATAAATCATTTACAATGCTTGCCTCTTGAATGGAGGGGAAGTGGATAACGTACTGCATCAGCATAGTTGGAAACGCGCAGCGGCATTGACCGCGCTGTTCGCGATCCTGCTGATCGTGGTAGCACCCCTTATCTCCGTCTCATTGCAGAAAGATCCCATGAGCGCCATGCCGGGCATGCATCATGACATGAGCATGATGTCGATGGACGAGCATCACGGCGATATGCCGCACACGATGCCCGTCGACCATGCGGAAGCGTGCGGCTACTGCGTGCTGTTAGCGCATGTCCCTGGCGTGATGCTGGCGCTCATCGTCCTGCTCAGCGTGGTGCTGCAGAGGCTTCGCGTTAAGCCGCCGCGTCAGGCGGTCAAGCACTGGCACTTTTTCCCCTGGCTTTACCCTGATACCCGCGCGCCGCCGCGGCAGTCTGCTTTTTCCCTTTAAAAAATATCGATAACTTTTTGCCTTAAAAAGGAAAAGTATGACTACCTGCACCTCGCGCGCGGCATGGGGAAACCTGCTGCGTCACCTTCATTTCTACGTTGGGCTGTTTGTCGGCCCGTTTATCTTCTTCGCCGCGCTAACCGGGACGCTGTATGTGGCGACCCCACAGCTGGAAAACGCACTCTACCGGCACGCGCTCCACACGGATTCTATAGGCGAGCCACTGCCTCTGGCGGAACAAATCGCCGTGGCGGAAAAAACCGCTGGATCAGATTTACGTTTGCACGCCGTTCGTCCGGGGCTGGTTGAGGGCGAAACCACCCGCGTGATGTTCGCTGACCCGAAACTTGGGCCATCGGAGAACCGGGCTATCTTTATCGATCCGGTAAGCCTGACGGTGCTGGGAGATCTGACGGTATACGGCACCAGCGGGATTTTACCCCTGCGTCAGACCATTGATTACCTGCATACTTCCCTGATGCTGGGCGACATTGGGCGCCTTTACAGCGAGCTTGCGGCCTCGTGGATGTGGGTCGCTGCGCTGGGCGGTATTGCCCTGTGGTGTTATACCCGGCCCAAACGGCGGATCAACAATCGCTTCCAGAACCGGCGTCGGGTGCACGTGACGCTGGGCTGGAGCCTGCTGGGTGGAATGCTGCTGTTCTCCGCAACCGGCCTGACCTGGTCCCAGTGGGCTGGCGGGAACGTGGATAAGCTGCGTGCAGAGATGAACTGGCTCACCCCGCAGGTGAACACGACGCTATCCGGCCAACATGAGGTCGTGGATGAACATGCCGAACACCGCGGTCATCACGGTGGAATGGTGATGCCGGAAATGGCGATGGATTTGACGCAGTTTGACGGCGTGTTAAGCGCGGCGCGTAACGCGGGTATTGATGCCGGCAAGCTGGAGATCCGCCCGGCGAAAACGAGGGATCGCGCCTGGACCGTGACGGAAATCGATCGCAGCTGGCCGACCCAGGTGGACGCCGTGGCGGTTGATCCTCATACGATGCAGGTTCTGGACAGAACCCGATTCGAGGATTTTCCGCTAATGGCAAAACTGACCCGCTGGGGCGTGGATTTCCATATGGGGATCTTATTCGGCCTCGCAAATCAGCTGCTGCTGGTTGCGTTCGGCCTCGCCCTTTGCGTGCTCATTATCTGGGGATACCGGATGTGGTGGATGCGTCGTCCGGCGCAATCGGCTGTGAGTCCGGTACAGACGCTTTGCCAGAGCTGGCTTGCCTTGTCAGTGTGGGGAAGAGGCGTTACGGTGTTAATCAGCGTACTGTTGGGGCTGGCATTGCCAGTCATGGGCGTGAGTCTGGCGCTGTTTGTTCTGGTGGACTGGCTGCGCTGGCGAGCGGCAACCAGGGTGACGCTCGCCGAATCCTCCGCTAAATAGCCTTATGGCGTGCTGATCACCACTGCGACGCGGCGGTTTTCAGCGCGCCCTTGTGAGGTACTGTTGCTCGCAACCGGATATTTTTGACCTAATCCCCGCGTGGTGAGATTGCTGCGCGGGATATTTGCCCCCTTCGCCCAGGCATCGGCCACGGCGTTGGCGCGTTTTAACGAGAGCGCTTCGTTGTAGCTCTCTTCCCCGTAGTTATCTGTGTGACCGTCCATTCGCGCGTGGGTCAGGCCGGTTTCCGCCAGGCGAGAGGCCATGGACTGGATCTGCGTTTCACTCTCCGATCGCAGCCTGGCGTCATTTTTATCAAACAGGATGGTGTCCGACATCCCAAGCGACCAGTCACCGTTCAGTTCGTTAAAACCGTAAGACT
Organism: Enterobacter sp. HMSC16D10; assembly: GCF_001807145.1. Classification (NCBI taxonomy): domain Bacteria; kingdom Pseudomonadati; phylum Pseudomonadota; class Gammaproteobacteria; order Enterobacterales; family Enterobacteriaceae; genus Enterobacter; species Enterobacter sp. HMSC16D10. The sequence goes on along the minus strand of NZ_KV787915.1, from coordinate 13,226 downwards.
TCATCACCGCAATTTGCTCAGGAGTGAATTTGCCTTCCGGCGGCGACTGGCAGCCTGCCAGAACCAGTGAGGCCAGTACTAAGGGCGCGAAGTAACGTTTTAACATAGTGTATCCTTTCTAACTTATTGTTTTCGTACGCTGGTTTTTAACCTGGTACATGTTGCGGTCAGCCCTCTCCAGTAATGCTTCCACGGAAGTATTTTCCCACGCCAGAGCAAAGCCAATGCTGAGTGACATCGATGCTTTTTGTCCGTTATGAAGATCAAACGGACGAATAAACTGCTGCGAAAGTGCAGCACAAATATGTTGAACCTCAAGCTCAGAGTGCACGCCGTACAGCACCATGGCAAATTCGTCACCGCCAAGACGGTAGGACTGATGACGTTTGTCGCCAAACTCCATCATCCTGCTGGCGACTTCGATCAGCACGCAGTCTCCTGCCGCGTGTCCCCAGGTGTCGTTAATAAACTTAAAATTATCACCGTCGAGGAAGAGCAGGGCCGAGTTTGTTCTGGCTGAAGGGTCATTCATTAATGCCGCAATGCTGTTACGAAACGCCGCGCGGTTGGCAAGACCGGTAAGCGGGTCGTGCATGGCGGTCCGCAACAGCTGGGCATTTTTCGCCTGAAGCTTCAGCTGCCACTCTTCCATTTCATCCAGAAGACTATTGAAGTCTTCGCCAAACTGGTGAAATTCTTCGATACGGCCGTCTTTCACCCGGCGGGAGAAATTTCGGTTCGTGCGCACGTCATGAACGACGTCGGTAATGTTCTGCAGCGCCGTGACCATTCCACGATGCAAAGACTGGGTAATGACGAGCGCGACCACGGCGGCAAAGAGAATGCAGCCGGTCAGTACGGCAAACGACGTCCAGATGAAATGGCTGATCAAACTGTCACGCGCGGTAAGGCGAATTTCGCCGATCGTTAAGCCGTTATGCATGATGGGCTGCGCAACCGGTACGGGGAAAAGCCAGCGGCTGACCAGCGCGCCCAGCGTGTCGTTGTTATCTTCCGGGTTCCAGGACCAGTAGGCGAACCGCTTTTTATGCGCATTAATCACCTCCGCCGCGGCAAACTGCCCCTGTTTGCCCAGGGCGGCAAGCGTTTCGTTGGCCGCCAGCGAGTCGTTGAAAACCAGCGAGGCTTCCAGGCTGTGGCTCATTGTTGCGCCGGTTAATTCGAGATTCTTTTGCGCGTATTGTTTTAACGTCACAACGGAAGCAAAACAGAGCAACAGCCATATTAACGTCATCGTGATAATGACGCTTATCATGCTGTTTCGCCTCAACGTTCTTTTAAACGTCGGACGTGGCGTTGAAGTGAAATCTTTATCCATGCTGCTTATTCCGTGCCAGCATTAATACATCCGGATTGACTCTTACGCCACTGCGCGTCAATGCATCCAGGTTGACGGAGAACCGGACCTGGCCACGATCGATCATCAGGCAAAAGGCACTGCCAATTACACATTCCGGATTTTGCTCTGAGATTAATAGCAATGCTCTGCCCTGATATTGGCTTATTAATTCAAGTTGTTTTGCCGGTGATTCAGACCCGAAATAAATCGCATCGCACGTCGCGGCCAGGGCTTCCCGATCGTTATGTACAATAGCGGGAGTATAGGGTAACTCGTTGTGCCCTTCGTCGCCGCTAAGCGCGTGCGTATAGTGAGAAGTGGCATAGATGCAGAGTTTAGGTTGCCCGGATAGTGACGGCCATCGCGTATAGCTCACAATGCCTGAGACTATCGAGCGTACCGATTTATCCGTTTCCGTGAGCGTGCCTGCCGTCGCTGGGCCCACCATAATGAACAGCATTAACACCAGAGTGAGTCGGAAAAAAGAGATCAAGAATAAATTTCTCACCAGAATCCGCCACATCGCTCTGGAAATAGATGTCCTTAAGAGTTGCGGGCAGAATACCATTGTTTATCAGAGCCGTCATTATGTCAGAAATAGCCTCAGGTCAACCTAAGCTAAATCCTACTGTTGTTTATTTTCCGGTGATTAAAAACAGACTTAATTGAGTCTGCTGGAGCGCATACTTTCATCCATCCCTTTTTGCCATGACGCACGCAGTTTTGCCGCGTTTTCAGCAGTATCGCAACTGGCAGGGAAAGATTTGCCCGCTAATCCCCAGGCGTGAATAAACCCTTCTTCGCAGACTCTCTTCTGACCATCGGCATAGCCGCGAAGATATTCACTACGATCCACGTGGGTGTCGTTAAAACTATCGGCCAGGGTCTGGTTATCTTTAACCGGCAGGCCATTCATGGCGTCTTCTTTACCGGCATCAAACCAGGATGGACTGGTCCAGTCGGGCTGGAAGGTATAAGGATTGATCTGGCAGCCCGTTAAAAACAGCGACAACAGCGTGAGAGCAATTGAACGCATAGCCATTCTCCTTTTTACTTCAGCATAGCCTGGCTTAAGAAAGTATGTCTGTAATTTAAACTTTACGTTTTTGACGGCTGATTTTTGCAATAAATTGGCTACTGTAAAGTAATGTGTACGTATTTTGGATTGAAATGTTTACTTTTTATGGTATCGTGGTTTCACCTCATTGAGGAAAACAACTATCGCAAACGAGCTTTACAGGATCGCCATCATGCAAAAAGACGCGCTGAACAACGTACATATCACTGACGAACAGGTTTTAATTACTCCGGATCAGCTGAAAGCAGAATTTCCGCTGAGCGTCGCGCAGGAGGCTCAGATTGAGCACTCGCGCCAGACCATTTCTGACATCATCGCCGGCCGCGATCCGCGCCTGCTGGTGGTGTGTGGTCCTTGCTCTATTCACGATCCTGAAACCGCCATTGAGTACGCTCGTCGATTTAAAGCATTAGCGGAGGAGGTCAGCGATAGCCTCTACCTGGTGATGCGCGTCTATTTTGAGAAGCCACGTACTACCGTTGGCTGGAAAGGGTTGATTAACGATCCGCACATGGATGGCTCGTTTGATGTGGAAGCAGGCCTGAAGATTGCGCGTCGCCTGCTGGTGGAGCTGGTCAGCATGGGGCTGCCGCTGGCAACCGAAGCGCTGGATCCGAACAGCCCGCAATACCTTGGCGATCTGTTCAGCTGGTCCGCGATTGGCGCGCGTACCACGGAATCGCAAACCCACCGCGAGATGGCGTCTGGCCTGTCGATGCCGGTTGGTTTTAAAAACGGTACCGATGGCAGCCTGGCGACGGCGATCAACGCCATGCGCGCGGCCGCCATGCCGCACCGTTTCGTCGGTATCAACCAGGCGGGCCAGGTCTGCCTTCTGCAAACTCAGGGTAACCCGGACGGGCACGTGATCCTGCGCGGCGGGAAAGCCCCGAACTACAGTCCGGCGGACGTGGCGCAGTGTGAAAAAGAGATGGAGCAGGCGGGACTGCGCCCGGCACTGATGGTAGATTGCAGTCATGGTAATTCGAATAAAGATTACCGTCGTCAGCCTGCGGTTGCGGAATCCGTGGTCGCCCAGATCAAAGATGGCAACCGTTCGATTATCGGTCTAATGATTGAGAGCAATATTCATGAAGGCAATCAATCATCTGAACAACCGCGCAGTGCCATGAAGCACGGCGTCTCCGTGACGGATGCCTGCATCAGCTGGGAAACCACCGATACACTGCTGCGTGAGATCCATAAAGATTTAAGCGGCCAGCTGGCGACGCGTCTGGCTTAAGAGGGTAGTTATGGTTGCTGAATTGACCGCACTGCGCGATCAAATTGATGAAGTGGATAAGGCGCTGCTGGATCTGCTGGCGCGCCGCATGGCGCTGGTTGCCGAAGTCGGTGAGGTGAAAAGCAAATACGGCCTGCCGATTTACGTCCCGGAGCGCGAAGCTTCTATGCTCGCCTCCCGTCGCAAAGAGGCGCAGGCGCTGGGCGTTTCGCCGGACTTGATTGAAGACGTCCTGCGTCGCGTGATGCGGGAATCCTATTCCAGCGAAAACGACAAGGGGTTCAAAACCCTTTGCCCGACCCTGCGGCCGGTGGTGATTGTCGGCGGGGCAGGACAGATGGGGCGTCTGTTTGAAAAAATGCTGACGCTTTCTGGCTATCAGGTGCGCATTCTGGAAAAAGAGGACTGGGCCCAGGCGCCGGAACTCATGGAAGATGCCGGAATGGTTATCGTCAGCGTGCCGATCCACGTGACGGAGCAGATCGTCGGGAAGCTGCCTCCTTTACCGAAAGATTGCATCCTAGTGGATCTGGCCTCCGTCAAAAATGGTCCGCTGCAGGCCATGCTGGCTGCGCATACCGGGCCGGTGCTGGGTCTGCACCCGATGTTTGGTCCGGACAGCGGCAGCCTGGCTAAGCAGGTGGTGGTTTACTGCGACGGTCGTCAGCCTGAAGCCTATCAGTGGTTCCTGGAACAGATTCAGGTATGGGGCGCGCGACTGCACCGCATCAGCGCGGTTGAGCACGACCAGAACATGGCGTTCATTCAGGCGCTGCGCCACTTTGCCACGTTTGCCTACGGCCTGCATCTGGCGGAAGAGAACGTGCAGCTTGAACAGCTGCTGGCGCTCTCTTCACCTATCTATCGTCTGGAACTGGCGATGGTCGGGCGTCTGTTCGCGCAGGATCCGCAGCTGTACGCGGACATTATTATGTCTTCCGAAAACAACCTGGCACTGATCAAGCGCTACTATCAGCGCTTTGGAGAAGCCATTACGCTGCTTGAGCACGGAGACAAGCAGGCGTTTATCGATAGCTTCCGCAAGGTCGAGCACTGGTTTGGCGATTATGCGCAGCGTTTCCAGAATGAGAGCCGGACGTTGTTGCGCCAGGCAAATGACAGTCGCCAGTAATGCGATGATGTATATACTGAAAGCCAGCAATGCTGGCTTTTTTCATTTTGGGGAACTGTCATGGCTGAACCGCAGCTGCTGTTGAATTACACCGGGCATTTGCCTGAATGCCCGACGTGGAGCGCCGAAGAGCAGGCGCTCTACTGGGCCGATATTCTGGAAGGCGAGATCCACCGCTACCATCTGCCGACGGCGGAACACACCGTACTCTCTTTCCACGAGGAGGTGGGGTGTTTCGCGCTGCGTGAGCAGGGTGGTTTTATCGTTGCGATGCGAACGGGTATCTGGCTGACCGATAAACACGGCCTGCTGCGCCGCAAGGTGTGTGATAACCCCTCTAACCCGCAGCTGGCGCGTTTTAACGATGGAGGCACCGACCATCTGGGCCGGTTCTATGCGGGCACGTTCTGGGGGCCGGGAGATTACAACGGCGCCCTGCTGATGCGCATCGACAACGACCTGACGCCGAAGGTGATCCAGTGCGATATCCACGGGCATAACGGCCTGGCGTTTAGCCCGGATAAGCAGTGGATGTTTACCTCAGATACGCCAAACGGTGTGATCTACCGTACCCCGCTTGATGAGCAGGGCGAACCGGGTAAGCGAGAGGTGTTTCGTCAGTTTAAAGAGGGCGAGGGGATACCGGACGGCGCGGCGATGGATGTGGAAGGCTGCTACTGGAGCGCGCTGTTTGACGGCTGGCGCATCGCGCGTTTTTCACCGCAAGGGGAGCAGCTGGAAGAGTACCGCATGCCGGTGCGTTGCCCGACGATGGTTTGCTTTGGCGGCGATGATATGAAAACGCTGTTTATTACCACCACGCGGGAAAATATGGATGCGGAGGAAGTGGCGAAATATCCGCTCTCCGGCGCCATCTTCACCCTGCCGGTGAGCGTGGCAGGGATGAAGAAAAGCCGTTTTATCGAACGTTAGATTGGATCGACCGGGACGACGTTTTCGCTCGGGTAGCAGCCCAGCACCTTCATGGAACGCGTGATCTCGCCCAGCTCGCGCAGGGCTTTCTGCATGGAAGCAGACTCCAGGTTGGCCTGGATATCGAGGTAGAACATCTCTTCCCACGGGTTACCGTGGATTGGGCGTGATTCCAGCCGGGTCATGATCAGATTGTGATTACGCAGCACCAGAAGGGCTTCAACCAGCGCACCGGCCTGTTGGCCGGTGGCCATCAGCAGCGTAGTCTTGGCCGGTACCTGGTCAGACACATTGATTGCCTTGCGGGCCAGCACCACGAAGCGGGTAATATTTTGCGTCTGGTTCGCCAGGTTGCGTTCCAGCACCTGTAAACCATACAGCGCGCCGCCCGCTTCGCTGCCGAGCGCCGCGACGGTGGGAGAGTTCGCCTGGGCGACTTTTTCCATCGCCGCCGAGGTGCTTTCGGTGTACTCAATTTTCCAGTTCGGATAGCGGTTCAGGAACTGGCTGCACTGCTGGAACGGCTGCGGGTGGCTGTAGACCGTTTCGATCGTGTTCAGGTCCGTTGAACCGGAGACCAGCACGCAGTGATCGATAGGGATCGTCAGCTCGCCGACCAGCGACAGGCTGGTGTGCTGCAGCAAGTCGTAGACGTCGTTGATGGCGCCGGAGCTGGTGTTTTCAATCGGCACCACGGCGTAATCCGCCTGGCCGGTCTCGACCTGGTTAAAAATGTCGGCAAACTTCGCGCAGCCGCTTTCAATAAATTCTTCGAAATGGCGAGCGGCATACTGACGTGCGGCCAGGTGAGAATAGGAGCCCTTTGGCCCGAGGAAAGCGATACGCGCAGAGTGCGGATTGGTTTTATTGAGGTGCTGCTGGAGTAGCGCTTGCTGGGTCAGAACGGAGTCTTCGATGATGAGCTGGAACAGCCGGGTAATGTAGTGGGCATCGAGATGATGCGCTTTGCCGAGCTGAATGAGACGTTCCAGCAGATCCCGCTCGCGGTCGATATCACGGACCGGACGATGGGAGTCCAGCTTGGCTTTACCCACTTCAACGGCAAGGGCGCGGCGTTCGGCCAGCAGCGCCAGCAGTTTCTCATCCAGCGCGCTGATTTTTACGCGCAGATCCAGTAACGGGTTTTCCGGTGTCATAGTGTTGCCTGTCTCATCTTATCGTTATCAATAAAAAAGGCCCCCCGGTGTGGGAGGCCTTGTTGTTCGTCTTCGCATTCTTTATCACACGACGAAACGCCTCCCGTTCAGGGGAAGGTAAAAAAGAATGCGAAGAAGAACGGCGTAAGTTTCATAAAGTCATCCTGTGATTGATACCGTTAAAGTACCTGTACTGTTTTCACCCTGTCAATAAAAAACGCGCCCGAAGGCGCGTTGGCGGTACACTCAATTTAAAGGATTACTCTTCTTCAACTTCTTCCGCGAAGCTGGCGTCTTTGACCGACGTTGCGGCGCGACGGGCTTCACCTTTGTGTTGCACTTTATTGAGCTGCCGTTCCAGCTTGTTGATCAAATCGTTAATAGCGGTATACATATCCTCGTGTTTTGCGCTGGCGACCAGATGGCCGTTTGGAGTATTGATAGTTGCGTCAGCGATGAAACCCTGCGGCTCCTTGGACAGGATGATATGTGGATTAATCAAATGTGTTTGCCATTTATCCAGTTTGGCGAGACGGTCTGCGACGTGCTGGCGAATTGCCGGAGTAATTTCCATTTGTTTACTGGTAATGTTCATTGTCATAAATTTTACCTCTTGTCTTTCCGTCTTGGTGATTCCAGCATACCCGACCTAATGTCAAAATGTGTGATTTAGATCACGTTATTTTGTCGGTTTTTGTCAGGGAATCTTTTTTGTGAGGCAGGGCAGGAAGAGGTGAGATTTACCTTGTAGAAGGCAAAAATTGAGGCCATAGTTGACTGGATGTGTTGAGGCTAACGCGCTTCAGCGACGCTCAGAAACGAATAAAAAAACGGCAGCCTTCGGGCTGCCGTTTTGCATTGAGGCAAAATCAGGTGTTGCTGCTGTTCGCGGCGATGATTTTCGCCACTTTTTCAGCCTGAGCGGTCATCTGCATCTGACGGTAAGCATTTTCCATCAGCTTCAGGCCGTCGCGCGTTGCCTGAGTATCCGGGTAATCACGCAGCATACCTTCTACGCGGTTAACCACGGCAACCCATGCGCCACGGCGGGTATAGTAGTCCGCCACGGAGTATTCATATTTCGCCAGACGATCTTTCAGGAACACCAGACGCTTGGTGGCGTCGGTCACGTACTGGCTGTTCGGATAGCCGCGCACCAGTTTAGAGAAGTCATTGAAGGCATCACGCGCATGCTGCGGGTCACGGTCGGAACGATCCACGCCGAAGAAGCCCTGCAGCGCACTGTCATCCAGCGCCATGTTGGTGAGCCCGCGCATGTACATCACATAGTCGATGTTAGGATGAGTCGGGTTCAGACGCATGAAACGATCGATGGTTGCCTGAGCCAGCGGCAGATCGGCATTTTTATAGTATGCGTAGATGAGATCTAACTGTACCTGCTGCGAATACGGACCAAATGGATAGCGATTATCCAACGCTTCCAGTTGCGTTATCGCCTGTTTCCAGTTACCGTCCTGCAACTTTTGTTGTGCAGTCGCATAGATTTCATTCGGCGGATTGTCAGGGACCTGTTCATTTGAACCGGAGCAGCCCACCAAAGCCAGGCTCAACGTGGCCGCTGCCACCAGATATTTCATGCGCGTCATGACGTTTTGACTTTCCTCAAATGTTTGTCCGGGAGAAACTCTGTTCCTGCTCCCGATTAAGACCAGCTACAATAGCACACTATATTAAACGGCAAAGCCGTAAAACCCAACGTTAAACGAAGAAGCAGTTTATGGCACAACGAGTAGAACTCACCGCAACAGTCTCCGAAAATCAGCTCGGTCAACGCTTAGATCAGGCTTTGGCCGAATTGTTCCCTGATTATTCGCGTTCACGCATAAAAGAATGGATCCTTGACCAGCGCGTGATGGTAAACGGCAAGATCTGGGACAAACCAAAAGAGAAGGTGTTAGGTGGGGAAGCTGTCGCCATCAATGCTGAAATCGAAGAGGAAATCCGCTTCGAGCCGCAGGATATCCCACTGGACATCGTCTATGAAGATGATGACATTCTGGTGATCAACAAGCCGCGCGACCTGGTTGTTCATCCGGGCGCGGGAAACCCTGACGGTACGGTACTTAACGCACTTCTCCATTACTATCCGCCGATCGCGGATGTTCCGCGCGCGGGCATCGTGCACCGTCTGGATAAAGACACTACCGGTCTGATGGTGGTGGCGAAGACCGTTCCTGCTCAGACCCGTCTGGTGGAGTCGCTGCAGCTGCGCGAAATCACCCGTGAATATGAAGCGGTAGCCATTGGACATATGACTTCTGGCGGGACGGTGGAAGAGCCCATTAGCCGTCACCCGACCAAGCGTACCCATATGTCGGTGCATCCGATGGGTAAACCGGCGGTGACGCATTACCGCATTATGGAGCACTTCCGTATTCATACGCGCCTGCGTCTGCGTCTGGAGACCGGACGTACCCACCAGATCCGCGTGCATATGGCCCACATTACCCATCCGCTGGTGGGGGATCAGGTCTACGGTGGTCGTCCGCGTCCGCCTAAAGGCGCGTCGGATGAGTTCATCAGCGTATTGCGTAAATTCGATCGTCAGGCGCTGCACGCGACCATGCTGCGTCTTTATCACCCTATCACCGGTATTCAGATGGAGTGGCATGCGCCTATCCCGCAGGATATGGTGGACCTTATTGACGCCATGCGTGCTGATTTCGAAGAACATAAGGATCAAGTGGACTGGTTATGACCAAACTGATTGTCCCGGAGTGGCCATTGCCTGCCGGCGTGGCTGCCTGCAGTTCAACCCGCACTGGCGGTGTGAGCCAGGGCGCGTGGGCGTCGTTGAACCTCGGCGCACACTGTGGCGATAACCTGGAACACGTGGAAGAGAACCGCAGGCGTCTGTTTGCAGCGGGGAACCTGCCGTCGAAACCGGTCTGGCTGGAACAGGTTCATGGCAAGGCGGTGCTGAAGTTGACGGGAGAGCCCTATGCTTCCAAACGCGCTGATGCCTCTTACAGCAATACGCCGGGAACCGTTTGTGCCGTAATGACCGCCGATTGTCTGCCAGTGCTGTTCTGCAACCGTGCAGGCACCGAGGTGGCTGCAGCGCACGCGGGCTGGCGTGGACTGTGTGAAGGCGTGCTGGAAGAAACCGTCGCCTGCTTTAAGGATGAGCCCGCCAATATTATGGCCTGGCTTGGCCCGGCCATTGGTCCTCGCGCTTTTGAAGTGGGGCCGGAGGTTCGCGAAGCCTTTATGGATAAAGATCCGCAAGCGGTGGACGCCTTCCTGCCTTCTGGAGATAAATATCTGGCCGATATTTATCTGCTTGCTCGTCAGCGCCTGAACAGCGTCGGCATAACGCAGATCTTCGGCGGCGATCGCTGTACATTCACCGAAAAGGGTGATTTTTTCTCTTATCGCCGCGACAAGACGACGGGGCGTATGGCAAGTTTCATTTGGCTGATATAACCTAAAGAATCAAGACGATCCGGCACGTGCCGTTTTCTTTTCACATAATTCAGGTCATTAACCTTGAATAATTGAGGGATGACCTCATTTAATCTCCAGTAGCAAATTTGACCTGTTATGGGAGGAGTTATGCGTCTGGATCGTCTTACTAATAAATTCCAGCTTGCTCTCGCCGATGCCCAGTCCCTCGCACTGGGGCACGACAACCAATTTATCGAACCTCTTCATCTAATGAGCGCCTTGCTGAATCAGGAGGGGGGATCGGTACGTCCGTTATTAACGTCCGCTGGCATTAATGCTGGCCAGTTACGCACCGCTATCGATCAGGCGCTGAGCCGTTTACCGCAGGTCGAAGGGACCGGCGGCGACGTTCAGCCGTCGCAGGATCTGGTGCGCGTCCTGAACCTTTGCGACAAGCTGGCGCAAAAACGTGGGGACAATTTTATTTCGTCAGAGCTGTTTGTTCTGGCGGCGCTTGAATCACGCGGTACCTTGACCGACCTGCTGAAATCTGCCGGTGCGACCACCGCCAATGTGACTCAGGCGATTGAGAATATGCGCGGAGGTGAAAGCGTGAACGATCAGGGAGCCGAAGACCAACGTCAGGCTTTGAAGAAATTTACGGTCGATCTGACCGAGCGTGCTGAACAGGGCAAACTTGACCCGGTGATCGGCCGTGATGAAGAAATCCGCCGTACCATTCAGGTACTGCAACGTCGTACCAAGAACAACCCGGTACTGATAGGTGAACCGGGTGTCGGTAAAACAGCCATCGTTGAAGGGCTGGCGCAGCGTATTGTGAACGGTGAAGTGCCGGAAGGCCTGAAAGGCCGCCGCGTACTGGCGCTGGACATGGGCGCGCTGGTGGCCGGTGCGAAATACCGCGGTGAGTTTGAAGAGCGTCTGAAAGGCGTGCTGAACGATCTGGCGAAACAGGAAGGTAACGTCATCCTGTTTATCGACGAGTTGCACACCATGGTCGGTGCCGGTAAGGCAGACGGCGCAATGGATGCCGGGAACATGCTGAAACCTGCACTGGCGCGCGGTGAACTTCACTGCGTCGGTGCCACCACGCTGGATGAGTACCGTCAGTACATTGAGAAAGATGCTGCGCTGGAACGTCGTTTCCAGAAAGTGTTTGTTGCCGAGCCAAGCGTTGAAGATACCATCGCGATCCTGCGTGGTCTGAAAGAGCGCTATGAACTGCACCACCATGTGCAGATCACCGACCCGGCCATCGTTGCGGCGGCGACGCTTTCGCATCGTTATATTGCTGACCGTCAGCTGCCGGATAAAGCCATCGACCTGATTGATGAAGCGGCGTCGAGCATTCGTATGCAGATTGACTCGAAGCCGGAAGAGCTGGATCGACTCGACCGACGCATCATTCAGCTCAAGCTGGAACAGCAGGCGCTGAAAAAAGAGTCTGATGAAGCCAGTAAGAAACGCCTCGATATGCTCAATGAAGAGCTGGACGATAAAGAGCGCCAGTATTCTGAGCTTGAGGAAGAGTGGAAAGCCGAGAAAGCCTCCCTTTCCGGTACGCAGACCATTAAAGCTGAACTCGAACAGGCAAAAATTGCCATTGAGCAGGCGCGACGTGTGGGTGACCTGGCGCGGATGTCAGAGCTGCAGTATGGCAAAATCCCTGAGCTGGAAAAACAGCTTGAGATTGCGACGCAGTCAGAAGGGAAAACGATGCGTCTGTTACGTAATAAAGTGACGGATGCCGAGATTGCGGAAGTGCTTGCCCGCTGGACCGGTATTCCCGTGGCGCGCATGCTGGAAGGTGAGCGTGAAAAACTGCTGCGCATGGAGAACGATCTCCACAATCGTGTGATTGGTCAAAATGAAGCGGTTGAAGCGGTATCGAATGCTATTCGTCGTAGCCGTGCAGGGCTGTCCGATCCGAACCGCCCGATTGGTTCGTTCCTGTTCCTGGGGCCGACCGGTGTCGGTAAAACCGAGCTGTGCAAAGCGCTGGCTAACTTTATGTTCGACAGCGATGATGCGATGGTGCGTATCGACATGTCCGAGTTTATGGAGAAACACTCCGTCTCGCGTCTGGTCGGGGCGCCTCCAGGATATGTGGGTTATGAAGAAGGTGGGTACCTGACAGAAGCGGTGCGTCGTCGTCCTTATTCCGTCATCCTGCTGGATGAGGTGGAAAAAGCGCATCCGGATGTGTTCAACATCCTGCTTCAGGTGCTGGACGATGGTCGTCTGACCGACGGGCAGGGGAGAACGGTCGACTTCCGTAATACGGTTGTCATTATGACGTCGAACCTGGGTTCCGATTTGATTCAGGAACGTTTCGGTGAACTGGACTACAGCCACATGAAGGATCTGGTGCTGGGTGTGGTAAGCCATAACTTCCGTCCGGAGTTCATCAACCGTATTGATGAAGTGGTGGTATTCCATCCTCTGGGTGAGAAACACATCGCGTCGATTGCGCAGATTCAGCTGCAGCGTCTGTACAAACGTCTGGAAGAGCGTGGATACGAAATTCACATCTCCGACGATGCGCTGAAACTGCTGAGTAAGAATGGTTACGATCCGGTGTACGGTGCGCGTCCATTGAAACGTGCTATCCAGCAGCAGATCGAAAACCCGCTGGCGCAGCAGATCCTCTCCGGGGAACTGGTTCCTGGTAAAATTATCCGTCTTGAAGCCAACGACGATCGCATTGTGGCAGTGCAGTAAGTCACAAAACGCAAAAACGAGCCGCGTGCGGCTCGTTTTTGTTTAAAAACCAGGCGAAAATTGAGATCTGGAGTGAGGTTTGCCTGGAAAGTGAGCAGTCAGTAAATAATTTTCACTTTATCCTTGCAGGTTCGGAATTACTCCCTATAATGCGCCTCCACTGACACGGAACA
>NZ_KV787914.1:0-1481 GCF_001807145.1 Enterobacter sp. HMSC16D10 | reverse complement strand
TCGCACCCTTCACGGTGCATTCAGCCCGTGAAGGCTTTGCGCTGCGGCTTGCGGCGTCGCCCCTGTGTCCTCCGCTTTTCGCCGGTTTGTCGTGTCGTCACGGCGATGCCGGAACCGAGAATATGTTAACCGTGGAGGATCTATGAACCAGACCGTGACCTGTGATGCTGTTCGTCTTGAGGGTGCGCAGCGCCTGACTTTCCTGCCTGATTTGTTTGGCGGCGATTTTATGACGTCCGAGGCATCCGTGTACGCCTACGCCCAGCGTTACTGCCCTGAGTATCAGGGGGGATTCTGGCAGTTTTACCGGCTGCCGGAAGGCGGCGGATATATGGCGCCTGACGTGGAGAGCCTGACCCTGTGCAATCCGGACAACTGGTTTGAGGAGACTGTCAGCGGGGAAGTGGCGGGGATCATCCTCACGGCGCTGGTACTGAATCACCGGAGCTGGCACCACAGCAACCATGACCATGAAGAACTGTGCCGCCACTTCTGCCGTCGCTATGAGCAGCTTATGGCATTTGCTGACACCCATCCGGAAAGCGCCACCATCTGGCGTGCCCTTGACTGACTGACCACGGGCGGTGATGCCGCCCGATAAAAGGAGAAAAACATGATTGGTACAGCAAGAGAAATTGCCCTTGAAATGTTCAGACATTCCGACCTCGATGGCGAGAAATACGTTTTCGCCTGCTGGAATCGAAATGACATTCGTTGCGTCTGCCTTGACTGGGATTTAACCGATGAGGAACTGGATGAAGTCCTGCGTCGGCTAAGTTCATGCCTTGAAAGTGGCGCGGATATCGGCCAGATACGGGCGATTGTCGAAACCATGCTCGATGAGCGACGCGAGAAGCGAACCGTGACTATTCCCGCGAAATCGCTGGCCTTAGTCATGCAGCTTGCAGGACGGGAGATGCAACGTATCGCAGTATGCGCGGAGGATGGCGGCGGATCAGCTGAAGAAACCCTGAAAGAAGAAAACGACGTCATGATGCGCCTGCGCGCGGCGCTCGATGCCTGACAGAGAAACCGGAGGCATTGCCTCCGGAAACAGAACAAAAGGAGAACACCTTGCAACTGTCACCGGAAACCCGCAGCATCCTGCGCCAGTATAAAACACTTATCAACGAGCGACGTCGCGAATCCGGACTCAGCCCCGTAACTACAGCGAAAGTGCTTGAAGAGATCTGCGAATCGGCTACCCGCCAGTGCGCCGTCTATCTTTGCGGCCACTTCATTCTCCAGGGCGGTCAGGGGGATGCACAGTAAATAATCCGGGCGGGGCATAGGCGCCGCCTGTTCGCGCGCGAAAACCCTGTCATCCCTTCGGGCTGACGGACGGTAAGGCCAGCGCCTGCGGCGCTGCCCCCTCCCGCCCGGATGTAAGCCCGGAGAGATGCAGATGAAAGGCATTGTGAGGGCAAATTGTCACGGATACGGTCCTGCGTGGCGTGGCGTGGCGTGGCGTGGCGTGGCGT
>NZ_KV787913.1:0-11997 GCF_001807145.1 Enterobacter sp. HMSC16D10 | reverse complement strand
CATCCGCCCGGTTCGGGACGTGGTGCGCCCCCAACTTTTTGGAGTGCATCATGACTAAAGTGAACCATCTACAAAGCCTCTGTGTTATCCACGTAGACTTTGACATCTGGAGTGGACAAACCCGTTTGTCTGCATCTGATCTCAAGCTGGGCGAGGGTGGTGAAATTCCACCTGAGAAAGTAGCTCAACTGGGAAGTAAGAAGATCTGTGATCCGGCTAAGCTGAAAGGCTTTCATCGCCTGAAAACAGAAACTCGTCGCCTCCTGCTGAAATTCGGTATGCCGTTCATGAACGGATTTGCCGTACCCGTCAGCAAGACCGATGAAATCTGTAACAAGCTGAATGACATAAACTTTCAGTTTAACCAACTGAAACAGGATTTCATCAAAGGTTACAACAAAGCCGTGGATGAATGGTGTCAGGAGAACCCTGAGTATGAACGAGCTATCCGTGCCGGAGCCCTTCCAAAGGAAACGGTCGAGGAGCGGATTGGCTTTGAGTACCAGGTGTTCATGATCCAGCCTGTGAACGAAGATGAGGCCAACGCCAAACGCCTTAACCGCAAGGTTGAGCGCTTGGGTGACGATCTCATCTCCGAAGTGGTTCAGGAAGCGAATAAGTTCTATATGGAACGTTTGGCCGGTCGAGACCAATGTGCGGTCACTACTCGGCAGACACTCCGTAACATCCGCGACAAGGTGGATGGGCTTAGCTTCCTGAACAGCGCTTTTAACCCTCTGGTCAAGCTGCTCGACCAAACCCTCCGGGGATACGAGCAACATGCCGATGGCCGAAACATCGTTGCGCCTTTCTTTTATCAGGTCGTGGCCGCAGTGCTGATCATGAGCGAGAGGGACCGCATCGAGCAGTATGCCAATGGCTCGATTACTGTAGAGGGCATGGCTAATGACATTGGCGGTTCGGGAGCCCAGATGGGGGACCGTTCTAAAGATGAAAAGGCCGAACAGAAAAGCGATAAAGCCGGTGAGCTTATCCCTGCAACAGAGGGTGGCGAAACCAAGCAGCAACAGGTAGGTGGTACTGAATCTGTTCAATCAGAACAGACTAACAGCGGTGGTAACGCTGTTGACCTGGATGAAGACATCGACAACTTCTTCAAGAGTTTTGCAGAACGAGGCGAGGGTGAATCGGAAGATGAATCCAATGCCGGTGATGTGGTTCGAGAAGAGCGCGTTGATGTTGAGGATGAGCCGGTTTTGCCTGAGGAAACTCCGGTAGAGCAAGAGCCTGTCCAAGAGGAGCCGACAGAGGAGCCTCTCAACCAGGAGCTGCCTAAAACTGACGACGATGGCGACTATTTCTTCTAATAGTCACTTCAACTAAACCGACCCGGAGGGGATAGCCATTCCCTCCAGGGGTGGACTATCTCCTTCCCTACCAGGAGAAAAGATATGTCCAAAAAACGCACCATTTACAGCGCTCTACCAATCGTGGCCGCAGCCTATGGTGAAAAACTCGGTGTCAAAGTCGCCATCGGTAACGATGACGCATACACCGATGGTAAGACCATCGTGGTTCCGAATATCCCCGACGACTATCCTCACATGGATGCTGTCTGGGGGTATTTGGCCCATGAAGCAGCCCATGTCCGGTTTACGGACTTTGGTGTTGAGCGCCGCAGAGGTCTTCATGCTGAGTTGTCCAACGTTTTGGAGGACTGCCGCATAGAACGGGCCATGATGGAACTCTTCCCCGGTACGTCGCAGACCCTGAATGAGGTTGCTCGCTATATGGCTCAAGCTGGTCATTACGAGCACGTCACAGACAAAGAGGCCCCTGCCTCCATTCTGACAGGGTTTTGTTTGTACTGGTTGCAAACCAAGGCTGTAGGGCAATCCGTCCTTCAACCCTATCTCGATTCGGCTACCCCCGTATTCGAGCGCGTGTTCCCTCAGGGTGTTGTTGTTCGGCTGAACGCTTTACTGCGTAAGGCTGTGAACACTAAGTCAACCGCAGAGGTGACATCCTTGGCCGACCAAATCATCAAGATGATCGAGGAGGAAAAGGAGAAAGAAGAGCAAAAGCCCCTGAATGGTCAGGATGGTAACAACCAGCAGAATGCTGGTGGCAACCAACCTCAGAACAGTCAGGGCGGAAGTGGTAACGATCAAAACCAAGGGCCTGATGCCAATGGTGGTGATCAGCAAGGTAAAGACCAGAAGCAAGACGATGCTAACGGGAAATCTGATCCGAAAGGACAGGGCGACCAAGGCAAGTCGGATACTGATGGTGGCAGCAAGGCAGGACAAAGCCAGGCTGGTGGCAATTCTGACGCGGCGAAACAAGACGCGGCCAAAATGCTCCAGCAGGTTCTGAATGCCGGTGCCGGTGATTTGCGTGGTGACGCGCATGATGCACTTAAAGCCGAGCTCAACCGGGTGGCTCAAGATAAGGGGGACAGTAGCTATATGACTGTTCGCTCTGCTGTGAACACCCAGGACAACCCTGCTGTTGGCAAAAGCCTGGTAGGGGATGTGAAGAGCACCACTTCAAAGATAAGAACGCAGCTCTACGGATTGGTCCAGGCCAGCCAGCGAGTTGCTCACCGTAACCAACGATCAGGGAAGCGTGTGGATGCTCGGAAACTACATCGTGTAGTGACGGGTGATACCCGCGTATTCCTCAAGCCGGAAGCCAAGAAACGCCCTAATACGGCGGTTCACATCCTGGTTGATATGAGCTCCTCGATGGCCTACAAGGCCGCCAATGGAAAGGAGCGTCAAGACATTGCGCGGGAAGCGTCCTTGGCTATTTCGATGGCTCTGGAAGCAATACCCGGCGTAAACCCGGCAGTCACCTTTTTTGGTGGCAACCGGAACCAGCCAGTGTTCAGTGTCGTGAAGCATGGAGATACGGTTCAGAATCGGGCCGGTCGGTTTGGGTTCAAAGCAACTGGCGGTACGCCTATGGCGGAAGCTATGTGGTATGCAGCTTTTGAACTCACCAAGACCCGTGAAGAGCGAAAAATGTTGATCGTAGTGACTGACGGGCAGCCTCAAAGCGCCCCGGCATGTCGCTCAGTGATTGACCTCTGTGAACGAAGCGATGTTGAGGTGATCGGCATAGGGGTAGAGACTACCGCAGTGTCAGGACTGTTCCAAAAGAACATTGTCATTGATGATGCGGCAGCTCTGCAACGCACACTGTTTAAGTTGATGGAGCGGTCATTGACTGCTTTTGCAGCTTAACAGGAAGTGAAACGACAAACGGCTATCCCTTCGGGGGTGGCCGTTTTTATTTGGAGAGTCTATGAACCAATTCCATTCATCTTTGGATTTGTATCATCGGAACAAAGGTAGAAGGGCTACAGTGCCGGAGACGCCTTTTTTACTGCTTGCTAAGCGCATTCCTCCGATGTACTGGAGACTGTTCCAGGGTGTTACTTTGGATAGTCGTATGGGATACACAGGCAGGCGGCAGTTCCACAGTCTTGGGCAAGCAATCGACTGGGCAAAGTCATCAGTTGGCGATTCCTGGTCAAATAAGCGCTTTCACAAGCCGGTAGGCCTCGATGTATTGCTGGCCTGTACTGCGAGTAAGGTGCCTGAACATCTGGTCGAAGAACTGAAAAGACGGGGCAGTTGATGCGTCTTTGAGCTTTGCACCCGAAAAGGGCAGTTTGAGCGTTCCTGTTCACACAGCTCTCGTGGAACAATCAAAGTGAGGAGGGAATACCCTCCCACTTTCTCAGAGGCCTTCATTGAGGGTTGCTGAGAAAGTGAATTTTGTCCTCTCTGAGGGCGAAACGTGCGATAGCTGGTCGCCAAAAACAAACAGCATTCAACCTCAGCCTAAGGGCGCACTGCGCCTGACAGGCTCTGTGTGCCCAAGTTACTTTAAGGAGCACACATGTCTCATCTGAACAATCTCAAATCCGTAATGATCTCTCTCGCCGCCGAACATAAGCTGCCTGAAATCTACCAGGATGACATCACTACCGATGTGGAGTCTCTGGATCGATTCGATGGTTTACGTCTGGTCTGGCTGTTGCGGTCTTGCGGCAGCGTATTGGTGCCAGCGGAAGTTGGCGTTAATCCGATCTATATCACCCATTGGTTGTGGTCTAACCACGGTCAACAGGTGGTTCCATTCTCTGTGGATACCCGCACGGGGTTGATTGAAAAAATCGACTTCGAGCAAGCTGAAAAGCTGATCATGCAGATGCCTTGCAACCTCTCTTCATTGCAGAACAAGGAATACTTGGTTGACCAGGTAAACCGAGTGTTGCAACGAGGTTGTGAAATGCGTATCTGGGGTATCTTCGAGTCTCCAAGCTCGGTGGAATCCGTTGGTGGTTGGAAAGAGTGGCAGAGCTATTTCAGCTCTACTGGGAATCGACTGATGGCCGATTTCGTTGGTAAAGCCATTCGATTCACCAACCCTCGATAAATCGCCGTTCAACCATTAACCCTAATTAACCCTATGGGGCTCCGATAGCCCTGAGGGGACGGGGCTCCGCAATCGCAATAAGGAGTCCCTATGAAAAACCTATCAGCTTTGGAAGCAGTTCTTGACTACGACAAACCTTCTCGACGTTTTCTTGATGAGCTCAACGAAAACCAGATGAAGGATTTGTCCGGGGAAATCTTCGCCAAGCTCTACTGGAGCAAGCGTAATCCCCAGTGGTACGAGAAAGACACCAATCGGCTGTTTGCACGACTTCGTTGGGTTCAGCGCATCATCAAGAAGCGCTTGAAAACCGGCAAGGTTAAACCTGAACTGACAGAAAATGGTTCAGTGATGGAGCGCTTCAACTTCCCTTATGGTGACACTCTCGATTTCTTCCATCGGTACTTGCGACATCCCAAATGGGAGGTTGTGTATCAAGAATCGGGGTGCAGTGCCTTTTGGAAAAATGAAGCAACGCTTGAGCTATGCACCTACTGCGAAGGTGATGTGGTCATGATGAAGGCTCCTGATGAAGCAACCTTCTTTCGTGATTGCAATCGCCTTAGCTGGTGGTATGCAGATAACGCTTGATCTTAATCCCTAACCAGGGGCGAACCGGCCCCTGATGGGAGCATGGTGCGCCCCATCTATGATGGAGGACGCCATGTTCAAATCATCAGTATGCTCCTACGAAAACAGGGGGCCTTACGGAAACAACAAGTACCGAGGCAACTGCTCGGGCTTTATCGTTAAAGACTTCATTGAGTCTTACATGAGAAAGCCGAACGGGCTGGTGGCAGACCCAAGTGTTGGGGGTGGCTCTAGCATCGACGTTGCCAATGAACTTGGTGTCCGTTTCAAAGGGACAGACTTGCATCAGGGGTTCAACCTGTTGCGGGATGACTTCCTTTCGTTCCTCGGAGAGCCTGCACACCTGATCTGGTGGCACCCTCCTTACTGGGACATGATCCAGTATTCAGGTAAGCAGTGGGGCGAGCCCAACAAATGGGATATGAGCCGCATGAATTTGCCTGAGTTCGTTGAAGCCCTTGAGCTGGCCGTTATGAATATTCATGACGCCTGTGAGCGAGGAGGGCATTACGGAATCCTCATGGGAAACCTGAGGCGCGATGGGGATTATTTCAACCTGTCCAGCCTTGTGGAACGTATCGCACCTGGGAAGCTGGTGGATGAGATCATCAAAACACAGCACAACTGTGTGAGTGACCGAACTCAGTATTCCGGGAAGCTGGTGCGTATCGCCCATGAAAAGCTGTTGGTGTTTCGTCGTAACGACGTTGCCTCATCGCTCTGTCTTCTTGCTGCCGTACACCGTCGAGCAACCAATATGGTTTCGACTACGTGGAAAGCTGCAATACGCCGAACCCTACAGGGGAAAACGTTGAAGCTGGAGCAGATTTACAAAGAGATTGAACCCTACGTGTCACGAACGGTGCAATAGTGATCCACACCCAACGCCTGAAATCAGATCCAGGGGGTAATCTGCTCTCCTGATTCAGGAGAGCTTATGGTCACTTTTGAGACAGTTATGGAAATTAAAATCCTGCACAAGCAGGGAATGAGTAGCCGGGCGATTGCCAGAGAACTGGGGATCTCCCGCAATACCGTTAAACGTTATTTGCAGGCAAAATCTGAGCCGCCAAAATATACGCCGCGACCTGCTGTTGCTTCACTCCTGGATGAATACCGGGATTATATTCGTCAACGCATCGCCGATGCTCATCCTTACAAAATCCCGGCAACGGTAATCGCTCGCGAGATCAGAGACCAGGGATATCGTGGCGGAATGACCATTCTCAGGGGATTCATTCGTTCTCTCTCGGTTCCTCAGGAGCAGGAGCCTGCCGTTCGGTTCGAAACTGAACCCGGACGACAGATGCAGGTTGACTGGGGCACTATGCGTAATGGCCGCTCACCGCTTCACGTGTTCGTTGCTGTTCTCGGATACAGCCGAATGTTGTACATCGAATTCACTGACAATATGCGTTATGACACGCTGGAAACCTGCCATCGTAATGCGTTCCGCTTCTTTGGTGGTGTGCCGCGCGAAGTGTTGTATGACAATATGAAAACTGTGGTTCTGCAACGTGACGCATATCAGACAGGTCAGCACCGGTTCCATCCTTCGCTGTGGCAGTTCGGCAAGGAGATGGGCTTCTCTCCCCGACTGTGTCGCCCCTTCAGGGCACAGACTAAAGGTAAGGTGGAACGGATGGTGCAGTACACCCGTAACAGTTTTTACATCCCACTAATGACTCGCCTGCGCCCGATGGGGATCACTGTCGATGTTGAAACAGCCAACCGCCACGGTCTGCGCTGGCTGCACGATGTCGCTAACCAACGAAAGCATGAAACAATCCAGGCCCGTCCCTGCGATCGCTGGCTCGAAGAGCAGCAGTCCATGCTGGCACTGCCTCCGGAGAAAAAAGAGTATGACGTGCATCCTGGTGAAAATCTGGTGAACTTCGACAAACACCCCCTGCATCATCCACTCTCCATCTACGACTCATTCTGCAGAGGAGTGGCGTGATGATGGAACTGCAACATCAACGACTGATGGCGCTCGCCGGGCAGTTGCAACTGGAAAGCCTTATAAGCGCAGCGCCTGCGCTGTCACAACAGGCAGTAGACCAGGAATGGAGTTATATGGACTTCCTGGAGCATCTGCTTCATGAAGAAAAACTGGCACGTCATCAACGTAAACAGGCGATGTATACCCGAATGGCAGCCTTCCCGGCGGTGAAAACGTTCGAAGAGTATGACTTCACATTCGCCACCGGAGCACCGCAGAAGCAACTCCAGTCGTTACGCTCACTCAGCTTCATAGAACGTAATGAAAATATCGTATTACTGGGGCCATCAGGTGTGGGGAAAACCCATCTGGCAATAGCGATGGGCTATGAAGCCGTCCGTGCAGGTATCAAAGTTCGCTTCACAACAGCAGCAGATCTGTTACTTCAGTTATCTACGGCACAACGTCAGGGCCGTTATAAAACGACGCTTCAGCGTGGAGTAATGGCCCCCCGCCTGCTCATCATTGATGAAATAGGCTATCTGCCGTTCAGTCAGGAAGAAGCAAAACTGTTCTTCCAGGTCATTGCTAAACGTTACGAAAAGAGCGCAATGATCCTGACATCCAATCTGCCGTTCGGGCAGTGGGATCAAACGTTCGCCGGTGATGCAGCACTGACCTCAGCGATGCTGGACCGTATCTTACACCACTCACATGTCGTTCAAATCAAAGGAGAAAGCTATCGGCTCAGACAGAAACGAAAAGCCGGGGTTATAGCAGAAGCTAATCCTGAGTAAAACGGTGGATCAATATTGGGCCGTTGGTGGAGATATAAGTGGATCACTTTTCATCCGTCGTTGACACTACGCAAAGCATCGAGAGAACAACCACTGGCAAGCAAAGGTCAGGCAAGTTCTTCAAGATGCCAGGTTCTTTATTCGCATCGAGGTAGGTGTCTATGCACTTGCTGAGTAGCCCAACCGGGGCGTGACATCCCGGAGGGGATTGGTCGCGCTCATCAACAACAAAGGAGCGTGACCATGAACGTACAACTTCAAGCCAGCAACAATGTGCTGTTGGCGCAAATCGAAAGCAAAGGCCTCACTGTTGAAACGCATTGTCGCAGTGGCTTTTGTGGCATGTGCCGGGTTCGTCTACTCGAAGGTCAAGTGGCCTATGACGAGACGCCCATCGCATTTGTCAAAGAAGGGGAAGTGTTGGTTTGCTGCGCTAAAGCAAAAACCGATGTGACCTTGGAAATTTAACCCATCCGGAGGAGCCTTTCCTGCGGGTGGGGCTCCTCTATCCATTACGAGGAGAAACACTATGTCTATCAATACCAAAGTTGAACAAATCGCATACGGTCATGCTACCGCTCTAGTGCTCAGTGAACTGGGCCAACAAGAGAATTGGTGCAAGGCTTATGAGTATTTGTCTGAGTGTGTCGAACGGGGAGACGAGCCTGAGGATCTGGTCGTTTGGCAACCGTTTGAGCACTGGGAATGGAAAGACATTCTGGAGCAAATCGAGAGCGAAGCCGAGTCTCTGCTTTCGACTATTAAGTCCGTTTTAGGCTTGGCCCACAAAGGCATCATTCAGTCAGCAATTGACTGCTCTCTGGATTCGGACATGACCCAGCTTGACCTGATTGGAATGGTCGAGCTCGGAAGTGAAATCGAAGATGGGGAGTGTGCTGGAGGTGGCTATGCAGCTTAACCGATACACGGCCAGGGAGTCTGACAAAAGTCGGATACTTCGGACCATCGGCTGGTGCAAGCGCAATCACCTTACACTTGCCGGTCTTCCATACGAGGACAATCTTGCAGGAAGTGACGGGATCAGCATAGAGATCATCACTCCTCCTGGTATGTCGCGGGAAATGTTGGAGCAAGCCGTCAGAGAGGGGTATTCAGAGCGAGATGTCGTAAGGCATCGCATTCTGGAGTGCCCTGTCGGTTGGTTCATGGAAGCTGATGGCAAGGCATTTGATCATGAAGTGTTCCACGATTACGTGGTGGCTCATGGTTATGGCGAACCTTCCAGCGAAGCCTATGAGCTGGCGGAGCGGTGGTTCTGGCAGGGCAACGATTATGCGTTGATAGCTGCGGAAATAGTTGCTCGTGATCTTTGTGTTCGTGATGACGAAGATGAGGACTGATCCTATGGATGCTGTAGCGCATATAGCAGCAGATAACCTTGTACCGGCATGTGGAGGTGCAGAGAAGCCGTTTACCGTTAGTGGTAGACAGTGGCTTTACTGCTATCACCCAGCCAGTGGGAGGCACTGCTACTTAGACCTCGATAATGACCGTCCAGTCTGGCATCGAGGATTTCATCCTGCTTTTCATCCTGAGCTTGAGTTCGCTGATGAAGCTGAGTTGCTTCGACCAGTTGAGCGAAAGCCTGACCATGAAGAGCTGGAGGATTTTTACTTTTAACCCACGGGGCCGCTCTTCCTGATGGGAGACGGTCCTCCATTCTCAAAGGAGAAGACCATGAAAGATCACAGTCAAACGATTGTGTTCCCTGGGAACAATGTTGAATCACTTGCTGAGGCTAACGCCATGTTGAGCGCTGTGTCGGAAGATGCACGTAAAGCCAGCAATACGGAAGACAAACGTGACCTTGAATCGCTTCAAGGCTGGCTGGAAGAGAACATCAATTCTCAACTGGCAGGCGTGAAGTAACTATGACTGTAACCCCACTGGGGGCTTCATGCCCCTGTGGGGGCATGGTGCCCGTAAAAGGAGTCACCATGAATGCAGTGAAGATGATCCAGAAGGAAAACCAGCTTGAGCTGCCGCTTTTCTTCCTGGATGAAGAGCCGAAGACCGCAGAAGTCATTCCATTTGAGCCAAAGCCTGAATGGACTGATGATGAGGTAAGGCAGTTACGTGATGGGCTTTTATGGCATAGCCTTAGAGTCCTTGCTGATGGTCGAGCTGGAAGTGAAATCAAGCAGGAAACGATGGCTTGGGTGATGTCCGATGAGGTACATCCATTCTCATTTGTGGTCTGCTGCGATGAAGCAGGTTACGATCCATCTGGAGTAAGGGAAGGCGTGAAGTCTATCCTAAACCGCTTAGCGCGGGTTAAAGCGGGGGGTTAACCCCATAAGCGCTAACTTAAGGGTTGAACCATCTGAAGAATGCGACGCCTCGGTGCCTCGTTAAGACGATGCCTCGCGTTCTTCAATTGCGTTTTGTAGGCTGTCAGGGATACTGTCCCACGAATGGCCACCTGTAAGCTCCAGATGACCATTTTTGTTATTCTCCACAACGAGTTAGTTCTTCTTTTCGGATCCGGCACTTCTGGGGGGGAAATCCAGCGATGGCTGGATTATGTCGTCAATTAAAAATGCGGCGAGTAGATTAGCAAATATCCACGCTTTCGCGAGTTCAGGTTCCTTTGCACGCAAAGCATCCAGGTGCAGCAAACTTTTGAGCCGCTTAAAAGCCAGTTCAATTTGCCATCGCAGACGGTAACAATCAGCCACTTGCTCTGCTGAATATTCATCTTCCGGTAATGATGTTAGCAATAGCACATGGCCCGCTGCTTCCAGCGTTTCCGCCTGAACTACTCGTCCTTTTCGACGATTCTCGCTGAGCAGTCGGGTTTTACTGATTAATGCTTTTTCGGGAGGAAGTGATACGGCAATGAGACGTGCCGGAAAGGGAGCTCCGGCTTTTTTATTACCTGAATTGCCTATCATTACAGTGGTTTCACCGTTCTTACCGCAATCCAGCCCGCGCAGAAAACCCATCATGTCAAAGCGCATTCCTTCTGCAGTTAACCAGCGCAATCCTCGCCAGTGAACCCGGACGATATAATCAGCTTCTCCAAAAGCAAGTGAGCGGATACATTCGGGACGCGAACCGAATCCCCGGTCAGCAATGCGTATCTCGTCTGCCGTTTGCGCAAATCGGTCCAGCCGTTCAGCGTCTCTGCTGTCGGTTAGCTCAAAATCAGTGAACTGACAGGTATGAGGATCATATCCCATATGTAGTCGCCATTCAGCGCTGCCGCCCCCGGGCGCACTGATTGCTGTTCCATCGACAAGACGCAATCTCTTTCCGCTTGTACAACCCGTAACTGCGGCGCGTACAGCAAGTGTTTGTGCGGCAAGTATGCCAAACCAGTCGGCGGCATTCCGCAGCCGCTTCAGGAGAGCCACGTCAGATAATGTTGCAACGTCATGGAGCTGAGCCCATGCAGTGACTTCACGTAATGACATCCCCCCGGGGCCGTAAGCCAGCCCCAGACGTAGCAGAGTTGCAGCATCACGAATTTCGCGGCGGCGGGTTAGAGCCCCGGCATTACGTGCCGAAGTATCCAGTTCTTCGGGCTTACCAATATGGGCCAGAATTGCTGACCAGTTATCGTGAGAGTAATTCATCGGCACGTTAAATCATATCAGGCGTAATACCACAACCCTTAAGTTAGCGCTTATGGGGGTTAACCCCCTGCTTTCCCAGTGGCATCGACTTTCACATGTGAAAGTTTGTGCCCCTCGGAAAGCAAGATTTTGCTCTCTGTCGAGAGTGAATAGTGAGGTAGCTGGCCTCCCCAAACAAACAGCATTCTACATAACCCTTGGGGGATCACTGCCCCTCGGGCTGGTGGTTCCCTGACAAACATGGAGCCACAACTATGACTACTCTTGCCAGCTTTGCGAATCCGATTTCTGTTATTCAACGCTCACCAACCAGTGGGGTGTTTGGCACAAATCAGTTCGTAGGAGACAAAGAGGGATTTGTACAAAAGGTGCTCGGAAAGTGGTACTGCAATCCAGGGAATACCATTCCCGTTGAGAGCATGTCCCACCTTGAGCAGGCGGAGAAACTGTATGACTTCTATGTCAAGTATCTCCAAGTGAAAGAAAAGATCTCTGTGAACCTTGGCCGGGTGCTGCATAAGCTGTACAGCACTGGTTCTATCAAGGAAGCAGAGATCGTGCTTGAAGCAATAAAGGCTCAGGCTGGCGTAACAGCTTGAGCAATCTACTAACCCTAAACCGGGTGCATCCGCCCGGTTCGGGACGTGGTGCGCCCCCA
>NZ_KV787912.1:0-2491 GCF_001807145.1 Enterobacter sp. HMSC16D10 | reverse complement strand
TGTCCCATCCCTTACCCTGCAAAGCCATCCCCGCTTAAAACGCCTCAGGAGCCTCTGTACGCGGTCGGAGTGGACCCGGCAAGGCGACAGCCGCAGCCGGGGCGTATCTCCGCGTTAGCGGGCCGCAGGGCCGCTTACGAGCGTGTACCAGACAACTGACCGCAGCTCCACCCACAGCGATGAAGAAGAATAGTTACAACACCCATCATTAAAAGCGACACTACTCCCGGCCTTCGGCCGGGGGCGGCGGCGCTTTTCAGTGGTGGGGAGGGGCACCTGGCCGGCAAACCGGCGCCGGTTTTTATGATGAATAACGTTATGAATGCTGTAACTAATTTGGTTCTCCGGTCGGGGCCCGTCGCGAAGCGATGGGAGCTCTTTCTGGTGTTGCCGAACCGGCGCGACCGTCAGGTCGCTGCAAGGGCGGGCATTCTCTGCAGCCTGTCCACAGGGCAGGCGATGAACAGGTTATGTGTTTACAGGATTTATTAAAGGATCTTTAAAAGAGGTACAGAGCTGGTGTTTAAAAGGAACCACGCGCCCTGAAAGCCCGACGGCATGTGCTTTGTGCGGGCACTGTTGCAAATAGTCGGTGGTGATAAACTTATCATCCCCTTTTGCTGATGGAGCTGCACATGAACCCATTCAAAGGCCGGCATTTTCAGCGTGACATCATTCTGTGGGCCGTACGCTGGTACTGCAAATACGGCATCAGTTACCGTGAGCTGCAGGAGATGCTGGCTGAACGCGGAGTGAATGTCGATCACTCCACGATTTACCGCTGGGTTCAGCGTTATGCGCCTGAAATGGAAAAACGGCTGCGCTGGTACTGGCGTAACCCTTCCGATCTTTGCCCGTGGCACATGGATGAAACCTACGTGAAGGTCAATGGCCGCTGGGCGTATCTGTACCGGGCCGTCGACAGCCGGGGCCGCACTGTCGATTTTTATCTCTCCTCCCGTCGTAACAGCAAAGCTGCATACCGGTTTCTGGGTAAAATCCTCAACAACGTGAAGAAGTGGCAGATCCCGCGATTCATCAACACGGATAAAGCGCCCGCCTATGGTCGCGCGCTTGCTCTGCTCAAACGCGAAGGCCGGTGCCCGTCTGACGTTGAACACCGACAGATTAAGTACCGGAACAACGTGATTGAATGCGATCATGGCAAACTGAAACGGATAATCGGCGCCACGCTGGGATTTAAATCCATGAAGACGGCTTACGCCACCATCAAAGGTATTGAGGTGATGCGTGCACTACGCAAAGGCCAGGCCTCAGCATTTTATTATGGTGATCCCCTGGGCGAAATGCGCCTGGTAAGCAGAGTTTTTGAAATGTAAGGCCTTTGAATAAGACAAAAGGCTGCCTCATCGCTAACTTTGCAACAGTGCCCTCTCGGCTGGCTGGGAAGCGGTCATGATCTTCCCTTGAAGGCCCGCAGCAGCCGCGTCACAGACAGGACAAACAAGCCGGTCAGCGTGAGGGCTGCAATACCCCAGTGCTCCCCGATGAACGCGCCGGCCGTCGTGCCGGCTAGCACAATGGCGAGAATCGGCAAATGGCAGGGACAGGTCAGCACGGCCAGCGCGCCCCACAAGTAGCCGGTGATCGGTTTGTGCGTCTCAGACGGCAAGTGCTCTGGGCTGTTCATGGCAGACTCTCCGCGTGCTGTGCCGGTTCGGTTGGCATGGCGGCCAGTTGCATTTCGAGGCTGGCCAGGGCCTCGCGCCGACGCTCGACGAGTTGCCGCAACACGGCAAGCTGCGCAGACGCACCGTCACCGTCCGCAGCATCCAGCGCCCGGCACAGCCGCGCCAGTGCGTCCAGGCCGATACCCGCTTCGAAGGCAGCCCGTACAAAGCGCAGCCGTTGCAACGCGGTGTCATCGAACAAGCCGTAGCCGCCCGTGGTGTACGCGACCGGCCGTAGCAATCCGCGCAGCAGGTAGTCGCGCACGATATGCACGCTCACCCCGGCATCAAGGGCCAGCCGGGACACTGTGTAGGCGCTCATTGAACACCTCCTTTTCCTCATCCGGCGCAGCACGAAAGCTGCTTCACGTCCTTGCTGAAGGTCTGCGCCGCGAGCTTCAGCCCTTCGACCATGGTCAGGTAGGGGAACAATTGGTCGGCCAGTTCCTGCACGGTCATACGGTTGCGAATGGCGAGCACCGCCGTCTGGATCAGTTCACCCGCTTCCGGGGCCACCGCTTGCACGCCGATGAGCCGTCCGCTACCTTCCTCGATGACCAGCTTGATGAAGCCGCGTGTGTCGAAGTTGGCAAGCGCACGCGGCACGTTATCCAGTGTTAGCAGGCGACTGTCGGTCTCGATCCCGTCGTGATGTGCTTCCGCCTCGCTGTAGCCCACGGTGGCGACCTGCGGGTCGGTGAACACCACGGCCGGCATTGCGGTCAGGTCCAGGGCCGCATCGCCGCCAGTCATGTTGATCGCCGCACGAGTGCCGGCCGCTGCCGCCACATAGACGAACT
>NZ_KV787911.1:69609-95134 GCF_001807145.1 Enterobacter sp. HMSC16D10 | reverse complement strand
CTCTGAGGTGTCTGTTAAACGCGTGGCGATTCACCTCGCGTCCTTCCGTTCAGTATAGCCTCAGTCCCTGACACCACCCGAGAACGGAATGACGTCCCCTTTCTCCCTCCCGGTGTTGCGTTCAAGCTCCCTGACATACTGCTGTAAAAGTATAAGGTTATGTAACAGCTCTACATTTTCAGCCATCATCTTTTTGATTTCTTCCCTCAGCTCATTTCTCTGACGGCGATACTTTTCTTTCAGCTTGATCTGCTGCTCAATGCCCTGCTCATCAACCGGCGCGGTGCCCTGGCACGTTTTTTTCAGACTGCGGATAGCCTCCCTGACCTGCCTGTACTCAGGACAGTTATAATTCAGGGTGCCGTTTGCCAGCCCCGCTCGTTTTTCCACAGCATACTGGCTGATACGCTCCCCTGATAACATCAGTTCCCTCAGGGCCTGCTCTGCTCTTGCCTGTGTTTTTTTAACCCCCGACTGTTCGTTCGTCATGCTCTATTCATCCTTTTCAAAAAAGCGGACAGCATCTGCATAAAAATCTCTCTCAAGCATCAGAAAATCCCTGTCAGCCTGAGGAGCATTATTTCGCACGGCAATCTCCAGAAGGTTGTCATAATGAGCCATCCTGCGTTTCCACACGGGAACAGAATCAGCTCCGGCCAGCATGTTCTCACATCCCGGATTGCAGGACGCTGACTGAACAACCGCCTTAAACTCGCAGTCATGGCCATTCATGCAATAAAAACCGTTTCCAAGAGATACCAGTTTTTGCCCGCCTCGTTTAGCCATGCTCATCGCTTTTTTCAGTGTAGGAAACGTCATCTGATGTAAGTGCCCACCTCTCTGGGACATCAGTAACTTCCCGCCTTCGCCATAAAGCAGGCCTTCATGCTGATAAGAAACAGCCCTGGAAGCTGAGAGTTCGGTATCAACCCTTTCAATCTCGGCAGCGAATGCCTGAGGGATCGCCCGGCTAAAATGCGAAGCGTTGAGTGCACCGGACATATACCACTCCGTCATGCCTCTGATTAAGTGCTTAAACTGCCGGATAAGATCATTAGTAGAAATCAGATCAAGACGCCTGAGGTGTACAGCAAGTGAACGGCGAAACTGATGGGTTCGCAATGGCCAGAAAGCCCCCTCCCGAATCTCCATCGCAACGCGTTCATCATCACGTATGTTTGGATTTAAAAGCCTGAACTCATCAATATGGTCACGTCGGATGAACAGATGGTGTCTTTTCACAAATTTCTTTGCCCACTCAGTCTGGCGCTGCGTCCCCATAAAAGAGAGTTTTTGCTCCGAGAACCACGACCTGATATTTAAAGACAATGGAACATTGTCCAGCGTCTTCCCGTCCAGGCCTGTCATGATTTGATTAATTCTGCGTAAATGCTGAAAAGGCTTTTCCACATAGCGACAAACAACCCAGTCTTCGTGACTTCCACCTTCCGGGGCGAACTTATGCAACACCGAACGAAGTCCCAGGATATCACCATCATAAATCAGTGAACCGTGCATCACGCCAAGCACTTCGCTGTGTCTCATCCCCGACATGGCCTGTATCACATTCATGACTTTTAACGTCAGCTCAAAATGCCAGGTGTTCAGCTTTATGTGATCAACGCCAATAAAATCAGATCTCCAGCGCTTATTTTTATGTACCGAGAACCAGCCCTGCATCCCGGGGCCAAGTGTCGCGAAAAGCGCCCGAATTTCCCCGGCAACAATATTGTAGTAATACGCGGCCCGGTAATCCGGTATGCTTTTTGCTGTCCCTCTTTTACGGGCTTCCAGCATCGACGTATAGTAAGGCGAATCATAAAAACCGTTTATGATAGCGCACAGCCGGGAAAACCCGTCAAAATCGAAATCACTGATTTCAGCATCCAGTTCAGTAATCAGCCCTTCCCAGACAGACATCATAAGACTGAAAGGCATACAATATGTCTGGTTTGAATCATCCACACTGTTGTAACTGTCGAAGCTAATATCAGGAAAGTAACCGTATTTTCGAAGACGGGTATGACCTGTCAGCGAGATATCCGCCAGGTCCATAAAGTAATTACGTAATGTTCTTTCAGAACGCTTCCTGCCGTGCTCATCCTCCTCCTTCATCTTTACAATGAAAGCATTCCGGACAAGCGGAAAACGAAGCTGAAACAGACTGCGATACCCCATAGACTCAATAATACGGGCTCCCGCCACAATGTTTGCACATTTCCGGATCAGTGACTGCGTCTTCGCGGTCCTGCCGACAATCCAGAGCAGGCTGGCTGAGATGATTTTGGCTTCAAGACGCAGTTCAGGATCCCGTATGCCTGAAAAATTAACGGTTCTTAACGTTTCACCAATATGGGTTCTGACATAGCGATTGGTCCAGACATCATCCCTGAAATAAATATTCAGCGTCTCCTCATTGATAAAACGCATATCATGTTCATCTGAGCTGGCGATAACCAGGCAGTTATTCAGACGTTCAAAGCTTTTGTTTTCTAGTGCCTCACAGATGATATCCTCAGTCGGAAACTCATCCCCTGAACGAAGCGGCGTTCCGGCAGGAAACTCCGCCATTCGACTACGGCTTACCTCTTTTTTCTTCAAATCTGCCATACCGGAGCCACACCTTCTCGCTGAAGTTTAACGCGCGCTTTTTTCAGGGTCGCCTCATCTACCAGCCCAAGCCGTAAATCAATCTTCAGGAGTAACGTTTCATAACGCTCCACAGCATTGACCGAACCGATGTACAACGGTTTTCCATACTCGATAGCATGCCTGAATGACAGCAGGAGCCATACAGACTCCAGCGTTTCCACAACGCAACTTTTTGAACATTCGACACAATGAGAAAAATCCGCACAAGCCTTTGGTGTCCGGCCAAATCGTTTTTGCTTTTTTATAAAGCGCAATTCAATATCTGTAGGCGGCTCCTGCGATCGACATCCCAGGCCATTCAATAAAAGATCCACACCCTCATCGCTTCCACGCAGATCGATCCCCAGCTCATCAGCAACTTTTACCCGCTCGGATAACGCACGTGTCGCAATCCCCTGATTCATAAGCGTATCAAGTGCAGCACTGAAGTTTTCCTTCGCCCCCTGTGGGTTACCTGCAGCATAATTCCGCCTGTAAGTGCCCCAGTTATGCTGTGCTTTTTCCGCCGTAATCAGACCATTCTTTAATGTTCTGTCCGTATACTGCTCAGACGTTTTGCGCAAGCCAGAAACGGTAATTGATGGAAGCGAGGGATTAAGCTGCCGCATCGTGGCCCACGCCCCCTCAGAGTTAGAAAATTTAGTCAGATGACTGGGATTAAGAGAATAAAGCTTACGGAATTTCACCTGCGGCTCACTCAGAAACAGCGCCTGTACCGGAGGGAAGTTATCTGCGGAAACCAGATAGTTAACGATGTCGTCCCTGAGCCTGATAAAAGACAGAAACCAGTAATAGCCCGCACGTTTGGTCACATACTCCGATTTACCTATCGTCAGACGTATATACTTATTCGCTCTCCCCTTATAAACATAATCAGTGCTGATACCCTTTTCATCCAGATGTATATCATCCCGCGTCAGACCCAGAACCTGAGAGGTGTTTCCCCATGTGTGGTAACAGAACAGAAAAAAAGAAGTAAGAAAGTAATTTTCCAGAACGTCCCTGATGATGATCTCTGCCCTGCTGACCCCGTTCTCTCCCGGATACCGGAAATACGCTTCATAAACAGGTGCCAGCAAAGACGGTGAGAAATGCCGCACCCCTTTTTCCGATTTAGCGATATGCTCCCGGATACATCCCGCAAGGAACTCATTCATGGATGACAACTGCCTCAGGATCTCGGAAAGTTCATTCCTGGTATAGCTATCCCTTCCCTGCTGCTGATACGTTCCTTTCGGTAAGAATTCATATTCATACCGCCTCTGAATCTGCCCGCCCGTAAGCAAAAACCGGTTGACCACGGACAAGTAGTGTCTTGCCATCCTGACTGAAATTTTTCGCCGACGAATATCGTTCATGAGATGTTTAATATACATTTCAACGCCTTCAGCCGTGCCATAGTCATACTGATTGACTGACTGCCATATAAAAAACATATTGAGATAACGGAAAATGGTTAACCTTCCGGCGGGACGGTAAGACAGAAGAAATCGTTTCAGAGAGGCAATAAAATCGCGTTTTTCAGGGCGGGCAAGATGCGAATGTTCACTAAACCATCCGGGGAGCAACACATAATCTGAAAAATGAGCCTGAAGATAAACGTCAAGTAAATAATATCGGTTCAGATCCCGCTGAGTGATGTGTCCGCTGACCGTCTCCCATGACAGCACATTTTCGGCCATCCACGTTATCTGCGTTTCACTCCGGCTCATATATGGCTCCATCGCGACCTGCAGCACCGTCAATCAATGCGTCCATGACCCCGGCGACTGCATCAGAAATCTGGTTTTGCTGAAGAAAGACGATGTATTTCATCGTCGTATTTTCGCTTTTATGGCCCATCCAGTATTTTACTGTACCCAGCGCATTTGCGGCCTGATCGGGATAGCAACTCAGTGCCGAGCGTAAAAAATGGGTCGCAAACGTTGCCCGCAAATCATGGGGTTTATGTCTGAACACATTTCCCGGAGCAGACCGGGCCAGGCGATGGCGAAAACTGTACCAGCGGGAGTAAAAGGCTTTTTCAGACATCCGTTTCCCGTTTGCCATTAAAAATAAAGGCTCGTGCCGCCCTTCCCCACCCTGTCGTGCACGCCATTTTTGGATCTTCTTTTCATACTCCTCATCCGCCAGATAATCCAGAACCTGCTCGTACAATCGTCTGGTGATGAAGAGTTCTCGCGTCATCCCAAACTTCGTATGAACTCCGCATCTCGGACCAATATGAAGCCCCCTGATGGTCAACTCAGATACAGGGACACTGGCAAGGTACTCTTCAGTAAAGAGTGACGACGGCAGGGTCAGCATTTCATCCAGCCGTAGCCCACAATTTTTCATCAGCACAATCATTAAACTGAACAACCCGGACTCAGATTTCAGTGCCTCATCCAGGATATGAACCTCTGCATCATTCAGTGGGTTGATTGTCCTTTTTGTTGTGCTGGTTATCCTGATGGCAAGATCCGAACTTATCACCTTGCGTCGCCCGTCAACGACTTTTTCGACCAACGTAAAAAATGAGCTGGCAGCCAGCTCACCACACTTGCCCAGAAATACGTAAAACCGTCGGATAACGCTGATGTACACCGCCGCGGTGGATGAGGCGATGCGCCCCTGCCTTACGGCCCCCAGAAGATACTCCCTGAAGCCATATGTAGGGCTTTGGTATTTCAACGTTCCCGGGGTGAAAGGGTCAAGTCCGTTATCCTCCAGCCACCTTATCCAGCGTAAAAATGCCCGGGCTAAAGGCTTTAAATCCCTGGCCTGCAGGATAGCTTTATCCATAAGATAAAAGTGTACATATCGGCTCAGTTTTCGATTCTGGATGCCGCTAATATAAGGTATTTCAGCATACAGAAATCCGGGTTCAAATTTCAGTTTCGGCTCTGTTGCATCCAGTTTGCTGACACGCCCATAACGCGCATGAATGTTAGTGATTATCCTCACAGTCTGTCGCCCTGAAACGCCACCTCATGCCTACACTATAAATCCGGAAGAAGAAAAAACAAACAACCAGGTTGCCGGGAGTGAATATGCAAATCAGGAGGAAAGTAAAAGATGTAACGACACCATCACGATGCAATACATTGACCTCAACACGTTACCCGGACCATACGTGATAAACATCACAAATCCTTTGAGTGAAGAACTTAAGATGTGATTTTCATTTCCCGGCACAAACCGTGCCCTTAAAAAACAGGCAACGGATACATCTTAATGCCAGAAGTAAACCTTAATTGATTGAATACAGCCTGAGTCCATTGCAAAAATAACACACAGGGTAAATTCGCATATACAGAACCCAACGAAAAGCAAAAGAAACCTGTAACACATTTCGTTTACCTGTCACTTTCAATTGTAAAAGCCAGCAGAAAAAGCGCATATAACTATATTTATCCCTGCGGGGACTTTTGTTTGTGCTATATATTTTTTACAGAGAACCGCAACGCGTCCAAACACAAGAATATATTTACCTCTGGAAAATGGTCTGACTCCCTTTCACGTGGTTGTAGTGACCTGTTCTGTGATTCATGTAATGTCTTTTCTGGATGAGGAAAATATGTCATCACTGATATTTTATACAGACGAAGCACAAGCACTGATTGTAACAGATACCCTTGCCGTCACCGATAATGGGGAGCCGTTATCTTTTGTTTCCAAAGCAGGTTACATCCCCCAGCTAAGAACCATCATAGCAGGAACGGGGGCAGGTGGATTTTCTAACACCTGGTTGCTTGAAGCATCAACCAGAATGGTCGTATCAGGTATACAAAATCTCAATTATCATACATCGGCCTGTCTAAGGAGGCTGTGGAAACAATACAAGCATGACCATGCAATTCCCTCTTCTTCAACGGTGACAACCAGTGTTTATCAGTTCGCAATTTGCGAGGAAACAGGAAATATCGTTTCGTTCGCCTATCGCTCAGTCCATGATTTCGAATCAGAGCAATTACAATACGGAACAGGAGTAAAACCTGAGTGCCAAATCTTGGATGGGGATTTGTTGCAGACAATTCCTGTAATGATGAATGAACAAAGGGCTATACAGGCGACATACCCACACCCGGAACGGATCCATATTGGCGGTGAGATGATTGCGCATTATCTGACATCATCTATGTATCAATGCTTTAAGATTGGGGAATTTGAGGATTTCAGAACTCAGGGAGAGTATATATTGAGCAGGATTTAGGCAAAACGCGGTTCAGATAAAGTGCTTTTAACAGGCTTGCTGAACATTAAAAGGATATCTCTCAATTACGATGAATAGCTTGAATTCTAAAAATAGAAAAGTAGAGTTTAACTCTAAATACATAAAAACAAGAGTAAAGGAACAGCCACCGAAGCAGCCGCGCATGATGTTGATCGAGAAGCGGATCATCTCATACGCCGGGATGCGGGCGTTGCCGTAAGCCGGGTGCGGCACGCGCTTGTACGGTAGCGCAAAGACGCTGTCCATCTCTTCGGTGGAGAGCGGGATCGCCGGCGGGTTGATCCAGATAAAGCGCTCGCCGTGCTTCTGCATCAGCGCGCGGGCGCAGCCCGGGTTGGTTTCATGGTGCAGAATACGGGACGCGTGCGCGTAGAGCACCTTGTCGGCTTTCACCTTCTCGTAGGAGGGCAGCAGTACGTAGGTCTTTTCCCACGGCTTCGGACGCGGCGGCTGCACGACGATCGCCTTCGCTTCCGCCTTCTTTGGCTCTACCGGTTTGTTATCGGCACACGGCAGATCGTCGCCGTACGGATGTGGGATCGGGTCGATTTTGCCCGGCATATCGATGATGCGGGAATCTACCCCGCGCCAGCCCGGCAGCGCCTCTTTCACCATAATGGCGGTATTGCGCACGTCGCGGATGCTGCTCACCGGCTCGCCCTGCGACAGGCGGTGCGCCACTTCCACCAGCGGACGCTCGCCGTTTCCGTAAATCAGCATGTCGGCCTTGGAATCCACCAGCACCGAGCGGCGCACGGTATCTGACCAGTAGTCGTAGTGTGCGGTACGGCGCAGGCTCGCCTCGATGCCGCCCAGGATCACCGGCACGTCTTTCCAGGCTTCTTTGCAGCGCTGGGTGTAGACGAGGGTTGCGCGGTCCGGACGTTTGCCCGCCACGTTATCCGGCGTGTAGGCGTCGTCATGGCGCAGCTTACGGTCGGCGGTATAGCGGTTGATCATCGAGTCCATGTTGCCTGCGGTCACGCCGAAGAACAGGTTCGGTTTACCCAGACGCATAAAGTCGTCTTTGCTGTTCCAGTCGGGCTGGGAGATGATCCCCACGCGGAAGCCCTGCGCTTCGAGCATACGGCCACAGATGGCCATGCCGAAGCTCGGGTGGTCAACGTAGGCATCGCCCGTGACCAGAATGATATCGCAGCTGTCCCAGCCCAGTTGGTCCATCTCTTCCCGGGACATCGGCAGGAACGGCGCCGGTCCAAAGCAGGCCGCCCAGTACTGGGGCCAGGAGAAGAGGTCACGATCCGGCTGGATCAGGGAAATTGCGCTCATAATGCTTCCGAAGAAAAAATAAACAAAAGGAGCGGGATTATACGCTGTTCATCTGCCAGATTTGAAGAAAAGGATGCAGGAAGCAGGCAGATATTCACGGAAGTCGTTAAAATACGCCGCCCTGATAATTTTGGATCATAATATTCACTCTATTTTCCGGTGATTTGCCCCGGAATGCGTGTTTGTGCGGAGCTCAGTTGTGAAGCCCAACGATTCGTTACATGTCTCCCAGCTGCGGGTTGTCCTGCACCTCTGCGGTTTCCTTGTGCTGCTGTACAGCCTTTCCATGCTTCCGCCGATGGTTATCGCCCTGCTGAACAAAGAGCGGACCTACTTTGCCTTCCTGACCACTTTTTTAACCTTTTTTAGTCTCGGAGGCTTAACCTGGCGGGCAACCCGCCACGCCGGCATCCAGCTGCGCACCCGCGACGGTTTCGTGATTATCGTGCTGTTCTGGCTGCTGTTTTCATTGATTAGCGCCATGCCGCTCTGGATGGATGACGAGCTTCAGCTCTCCTTTGCTGACGCGCTCTTTGAAGGGGTTTCCGGGATCACCACTACCGGAGCGACGGTGATCGGGGACGTCAGCGCCCTGCCTAAGTCGTACCTCTATTACCGCGCTCAGCTGAATTTCATTGGCGGGTTAGGCGTCATCGTGCTGGCCGTCGCGGTCCTGCCGCTGCTGGGCATTGGCGGCATGAAGCTCTATCAGTCAGAGATGCCGGGGCCGTTCAAGGAGGAGCGTCTGACGCCCCGCCTTGCCGATACCGCGCGCACGCTGTGGGTGACCTACTTCGCGCTGGGCGTGGCCTGCACTCTGGCCTACTGGCTGGCGGGAATGTCCTTTTTTGACGCCGTCTGTCACGGGCTTTCGACCGTGTCACTGGGCGGCTTCTCCACCCGCAGCGAGAGCA
Organism: Enterobacter sp. HMSC16D10; assembly: GCF_001807145.1. Lineage (NCBI taxonomy): Bacteria > Pseudomonadati > Pseudomonadota > Gammaproteobacteria > Enterobacterales > Enterobacteriaceae > Enterobacter > Enterobacter sp. HMSC16D10. Next base: position 86,062 of record NZ_KV787911.1, on the reverse strand, counting down.
TTGGTTTTTATGACAGCCACGCAATCGAGCTGGTTGCCGGGGCGTTTTCGCTGCTCTCCGCGTTTAACTTCACCCTCTGGTACGTCGCCATTGTCCGACGCACCCTGAAGCCGATTCGTCGCAGCCCGGAGGTTAAATTCTTCCTGAGCGCCGCTGCGGCGATTATCCTCATCACCGCCTGGCAGGTCTGGCATGCAGGCATGTACAGCCCCACGGATAGCCTGGTGCACGCCTTCTTCCTTGCCAGTTCGATGATGACCGATAACGGCCTGTCGACCGCCGACTACGCCCAATGGCCCACCCACACCATCTTCCTGTTGTTGAGCGCCAGCTTTTTTGGTGGCTGCGTAGGCTCGACCTGCGGCGGGATCAAAGCCCTGCGTTTTTTGATTATGTTCAAGCAGAGTATTCAGGAGATGAACCAGCTGGCGCATCCGCGCGCGCTGCTGAGCATTAAGGTGGGCAAAAGCGTGGTGAATGAACGCGTCCTGCGCTCGGTCTGGAGCTTCTTCTTTCTCTACGTGATGATCACGGGCTTTTTTGTCTGGGCGCTTAATCTGATGGGCTACGATCTGTTTACATCATTCGCGACGGTCGCCGCCTGTATCAACAACATGGGGCTGGGATTTGGCGAGACGGCGTCGACGTTCGGCACGTTAACAGAAGGGGCTAAGCTGTTGATGTGCGCGGCGATGATCTTAGGGCGTCTGGAAATTTACCCGGTGCTGATTCTGTTCTCGCGCTTTTTCTGGCGGGCATAAACCATTCCCGGCGAACCGGGAATGTCAGAGATTATGGCGCGGGGTTGATCAGCATTTGCCCTACCGAGCCCCTGTCCATCATCTCCAGCGTCTGGCTGTGGAACAGGAACGGGAAGTGCGGCCAAGAAGGCTGGCCGTAGTAGACGAGCAGTTCAACCTGACCGTCCACCCAGACGGTGTCTTTCCAGCCGCGATCTTCCGGGAACGGCATCGCGCCGTTAACGTTGCGGATCAGGAAGCTTACCCCTTCAATATGGAACGACTGCGGCATATCTGAACGCACCGTCCAGCGCTCCCAGGTGCCCTGTTGCGCGGTGATGTCGATGCGGTTGACGTCCCACAGCGCACCGTTGATGCCCGGATCGTCGCCCAGGCTGATATCACGGCTGCGCACCGGGGAGCCGCTCATGATCTCCTGCGGCAGCAGGCGCATGGGCAGGCTATCGGTCACCAGCGGCAGCAGGCCGGTTGGACGCAGGGTCAGCACCAGGGTCGAGACAAGAATGCTCGACGGTTCAAAGAACCCGCGAATACGGTCAACAATGCTTGCCGCTTCGCCGCAGGTCACAGAGACTTCATCCCCGTTGGTCATATCAATGAGAATTTCGCGACGCTCACCCGGCGCGAGCGCCAGCTGTTTGACGGACACCGGTGCCGGTAAAAAACCCTGATCGCCGGAGATCACGTGCAGCGGACGGCCATCGCTCATTTGCAGCTGATAGCGGCGCGAGTTAGACGCGTTGAGCAGGCGCAGGCGCACCCAGCCACGGGACACTTCGACATACGGGCTCTGCGCGCCGTTAACCAGCAGCGTATCGCCAACGAAGCCACCGCTCCCCGGTTCGCTGTATTCCGGCGTACCGAAATTATCCAGACGTTTGTCCTGGATGATAATCGGGAAGTCATCCACGCCGTAGTGGTTCGGGATCGGCAGGGATTTGCTGACTTCATCTTCCACCAGCCACATGCCGGCCAGGCCGTTATAGACCTGCTGCGCCGTGCGGTTAGGGGTGTTGGCGTGATACCACAGGGTTGCCGCGCTCTGGCGAATCGGCAGAACGGGCGCCCAGTCGGCGCTGGGCGACATCATGCGCGCCGCGCCGCCAATCAGCGGGCCAGGCACCTGCAGGCCGCTGATGGTCATGGCGACATTTTCAGGGGTACGGTTACTGTAGATGAGCTTTACGTCATCGCCATTCCACACGCGTATGGTCGGCCCAAGGTAACGTCCGTTAATGCCCCAGACCGGCGCACGCGTCCCCTGGGTAAAGGACCAGTGGCTGCGCTGCAGCGTCAGGAAAAGCGGCTGGCCGCGACGGGATTCAATGAGTGGCGGAATAGGCAGCGGCTGTTGCTGCCCGGCGGCGCTGGCTGTCAGCGGCATCGCACCCGCACAAAGGGCGATCCCCGAAGCCTGAATAAACTGACGCCGACTGAGTGACATATAAGCTCCATCTGAAACGACTAACAACGCGGGAATTCGTTTTCCCTTCAACGCCGGGTTAGATCTTACCGGCGGCTTCTCTCTCTGCGACTTCTTTGTCGAGCAGCGCAATATGCTCAGCCATCAGATCACGGCAGTGCGCTGCCAGCTCGCGCACCTGATCTTTACCGTATTTGCTGGTATCGACGGGTGGCAGCATTTCGACAATCACCAGCCCGTTATTCAGGCGGTTAAGATTAATCTTATTCGAAGTATTGGAAACGCACACAGGAATAATTGGAACACCTGCCGCAATTGCGGCATGAAACGCACCGGTTTTAAACGGCAGCAGGCCGCGGCCGCGGCTGCGCGTCCCTTCCGGGAACATCCAGATTGAGATCCTGCGCTTTTTAAAATGATTCACCACTTCTGCAATGGTGCCGTGCGCTTTTGCACGGTTATTACGGTCAATCAGCAGGTTCCCGGTAAGCCAGTACAGCTGACCAAAAAACGGGATCCACAGCAGGCTTTTTTTGCCCACCGTCACGGTCGGTGGAAGCACGATATTGGAGGCCGTCACCATATCGTAGTTGTTCTGATGGTTGGCGATATAGATGGCGTTACCGAAATTCTCCGCTCCTTCCGGCAGGCGTTTTTCAACTTTCAGACCAAACAGCGGCGCAAGACGCCCGAACATATGGCCAAAGGTGGCAACATGCTTCGGATTACGCGGGCTGAACAGGCAGTAAATAGAGCCGAAAATACAGACCAGAATACAGTAGATAACGGTAAGAATAAGACGAACAATATATAGCATAGCGACCTCTGAAGCCCTGACAGCTGACAATTATACTTCACCTGTGGCCAGGTAAGGACTTTATTACGAGCGCGTATTGTTAATCGCAACGCACGAATTAACAACGATTTTACGGGAAATTTTATTGAAATTCCCCCTCCGGACAGAGGGGGATATCACGACATTACTCTTCGCTGTCACCCGCCGCGCTGCGTGCAGGAGAGTCAATCTCCACGCGGTCGATACGCTGCAGGCCGCGCATCAGCGAGCCGCGGCGACCGCGCTCGCCCACCACCTTCTGCAGCTCTTCCGGACGAAGCTTGATTTTGCGCTTGCCGACGTGAATGGTCAGCGTGCTCTGCGGCGGCAGCAGGAAGAGGTGCGCCAGGCCATCTTCGCCTTTCGCGGCCTCCGCCGACGGGATGTTGATGATCTTGTTGCCCTTGCCTTTTGACAGCTCCGGCAGATCGCTGACCGGGAACATCAGCATACGTCCGGCGGTGGTGATCGCCAGCAGCATGTCGCTTTCGTTCTCGATCACCAGCGGTGCCATTACGTGAGCGTTGTCCGGCAGGCTAATCAGCGCCTTACCGGCACGGTTGCGGGAAACCAGATCGTTGAAGGTACAGATAAAACCGTAGCCCGCGTCAGACGCCAGCAGCAGCTTCTGGTCATCGGCTTCCATCAGCATATGGTCAACCGTCGCGCCCGGCGGCAGCGTCAGCTTGCCGGTCAGCGGTTCACCCTGCCCGCGTGCGGAAGGCAGCGTGATCGGGTCAATGGCATAGCTGCGACCGGTGGAGTCGATAAACGCCACCGGCTGGTTGCTCTTGCCTTTCACCGCCGCTTTAAAGCTGTCGCCCGCTTTGTAGCTGAGCCCCGGCGCGTCGATATCGTGGCCTTTGGCGCTGCGCACCCAGCCGCTCTGCGACAGGACAATGGTCACCGGCTCGGACGGCTGCATGTCGTGCTCGTTCATCGCCTTCGCTTCTTCGCGCTCGTGCAGCGGAGAACGACGGTCGTCACCAAACGCGTCGGCATCAGCCTGCAGCTCTTTCTTCAGCAGGTTATTCATCTTGCGTTCGGACGCGAGGATCGCCTGCAGCTGATCGCGCTCTTTTTCCAGCTCGTTCTGCTCGCCGCGGATCTTCATCTCTTCCAGTCTGGCGAGATGGCGCAGCTTCAGCTCGAGGATCGCTTCGGCCTGGGTTTCGCTGATGCCAAAGCGCGACATCAGGGCGGGCTTCGGCTCGTCCTCGGTACGGATGATCTCAATCACCTCGTCGATATTGAGGAACGCCACCAGCAAACCTTCGAGGATATGCAGGCGCTTAAGCACTTTCTCCAGACGATGGTTCAGACGACGGCGTACCGTATCGCGGCGGAACGTCAGCCATTCGGTAAGGATCTCCAGCAGGTTTTTCACCGCCGGGCGTCCGTCGAGGCCGATCATGTTCAGGTTAATGCGGTAGCTTTTTTCCAGATCGGTGGTGGCGAACAGGTGGTTCATCACCTGCTCCATGTCCACGCGGTTAGAACGCGGCACGATCACCAGACGGGTCGGGTTCTCGTGGTCAGATTCGTCACGCAGGTCGTCCACCATCGGCAGCTTTTTATTGCGCATCTGGGAGGCGATCTGCTCCAGCACTTTGGCACCGGAAACCTGATGCGGCAGCGCGGTGATCACCACGGCGCCGTCTTCTTTATTCCACACCGCACGCATGCGTACGGAGCCGCGACCGTTCTGGTAGATTTTGCGGATTTCCGCGCGCGAGGTGATGATTTCGGCTTCGGTCGGGAAATCCGGACCCTGCACGATATCCAGCAGATCGTCGAGCGAGGCTTTCGGCTGCTCAATCAGGGTGATGGCGGCTTTCGCCACTTCACGCAGGTTGTGCGGCGGAATGTCCGTCGCCATACCGACCGCAATCCCGGTGGTGCCGTTCAGCAGGATGTTCGGCAGACGCGCGGGCAGCATCTTCGGCTCCTGCAGCGTACCGTCGAAGTTCGGTACCCAGTCAACGGTCCCCTGCCCCAGCTCGCCCAGCAGCACTTCGGCATATTTAGAGAGGCGGGATTCGGTATAACGCATCGCCGCGAAGGATTTCGGATCGTCCGGCGCCCCCCAGTTCCCCTGACCATCCACCAGCGGGTAGCGGTAAGAGAACGGCTGGGCCATCAGCACCATCGCTTCATAACAGGCGCTGTCGCCGTGCGGATGGTATTTACCCAGCACGTCACCGACGGTACGGGCGGATTTCTTGAACTTGGCGGTGGCATTCAGCCCCAGCTCGGACATCGCATACACGATGCGGCGCTGAACGGGCTTCAGGCCATCCCCGATAAACGGCAACGCCCTGTCCATGATGACGTACATGGAGTAGTTCAGGTAGGCGTTTTCCGTGAATTCATGTAGCGCGAGGCGCTCTGCCATATCGCTCATTACGTGTGATTCCTCAACTCAGAAACCGAAGGGTTTCAGGCAATATTGCCGCAGATACTACCCTATCTGACGAGTTGAGTCACAAAGAAAAAGGGCCGCTTATGCGGCCCTTTTCGGGTTATTTGTTCAGCTTAATGACCTGCTTCACGTCGATTTCAAAATCGTTCCACTCTTTATCGACCTTGCCCTGGATTTCCACTTTATCCTGCGGGGTGACGGTCACGCCGTTCCAGCGCTTGTGGTCAATTTCCACGTTCACCGTGCCGGTCTCATCGCGGAAGGTGTAGCGGTCATCGGACAGGCGCTGGGTGATGTTCCCGCGCAGCTTCACCCAGCTGTCGTCCTTCATCTCTTTCACCTTCACCGCGGTGGTGAGGTTGGCGTCGTTATCGACAAAACCGCCTGCCTGCGTTTGGGTCTGGGTTTGCGTGGCGGACGGGCCGTTAAATCCGCCCTGCGCAGCAAAAACGGGGGCAGTGGCCATCATCATGATGGCGGCAATGGCAGCGAATTTTTTCATATTAACTCTCCCTTTAATCTGGTTTCGCAGTCCATTAAACAGGGTAATCCTTAACAACTTCTTAAGGGAAAAATTTATTTATTATTGCTGTACAGCAGGCGCTTACAGAGGGTTTACTGACGGCATCAAGGAGGGAACATGCGCATTTTACTGGTAGAAGACGACACGTTAATCGGCGACGGTATCAGGGCGGGTTTAAGCAAAATGGGCTTTAGCGTGGACTGGTTTACCGACGGTAAAACCGGTCAGGCCGCGCTCACGTCTGCACCCTATGATGCCGTAGTGCTGGATCTGACGCTGCCGGAAATCGACGGTCTGGACATCCTGCGCGCGTGGCGCGAAAGCGGGCGCAGCGAGCCGGTATTGATCCTGACCGCGCGGGATGCGCTTAACCAGCGCGTGGAAGGGCTGCGTCTTGGCGCGGATGATTATCTCTGCAAGCCGTTCGCGCTGATTGAAGTGGGTGCCCGCCTCGAGGCGCTGCTCCGCCGCAGCCACGGCCAGACGCATAGCGAGCTACGCCACGGCAAGGTCACGCTCGATCCGACCCGTCTCGTCGCCACGCTGGACGGTGAACTGCTGACGCTGAAGCCGAAAGAGTTCGCGCTGCTGGAACTGCTGATGCGCAATGCAGGCCGCGTGCTCCCTCGCAAGACGATTGAGGAAAAACTGTATACCTGGGACGACGACGTCTCCAGCAACGCGGTTGAAGTCCACGTTCATCATCTGCGCCGCAAGCTTGGCAGCGAGTTTATCCGCACCGTGCACGGCATCGGCTACACCCTGGGTGACGCATGAAGCTGACGCAACGCCTGAGCCTGAAGCTGCGCCTGACGCTCCTCTTTTTAGCGCTCTCTCTGACGGCATGGTTTGCCGCCAGCCTGGTGGCCTGGCAGCAGACCACCCACAAGCTGGATAAGCTCTTTGACACGCAGCAGATGCTGTTTGCCAAACGGCTGCTGACGATGGATCTGGACGAGATCCGCGCCCCCGAGCGGATGCGCGAGATCCCAAAAAAAGTGAAGCATGGCCGTCTCGATGACGACGCGCTGGCTTTCGCCATTTACAGCGTCGACGGCAAAATGCTGCTGAACGACGGCGAGAACGGGCGCGATATTCCGTACCACTATCGCCGCGACGGGTTTGCTAACGGGCAGCTCCAGGACGACAACGACGAATGGCGTTTCCTGTGGCTGACCTCACCCGACGGGAAGTACCGCGTGGTGGTCGGTCAGGAGTGGGAGTACCGCCAGGATATGGCGCTGGACGTGGTCAGCTCGCAGCTCACGCCCTGGCTGGTGGCGCTGCCGGTGATGCTGCTTTTGCTGGTTCTCCTCTTGAGCCGGGAGCTGAGGCCGCTCAAAAAGCTGGCGCAGACCCTGCGCTCCCGCTCGCCGGATGCGACCGATGCGCTTGTGCTTCAGGGTGTGCCCACGGAAGTGCGCCCCCTGCTCGACGCGCTGAATCACCTCTTCGCACGCACCCAGGAGATGATGACCCGCGAGCGCCGCTTTACGTCCGATGCCGCCCACGAGCTGCGCAGCCCGCTGGCGGCCCTGAAGGTGCAAACTGACGTGGCGCAGCTCTCGCAGGACGATCCGCAGGCGCGGGAAAAAGCGCTGGCACAGCTGCATGCGGGAATCGACCGCGCTTCGCGGCTGGTGGATCAGCTCCTCACCCTGTCGCGTCTGGACTCGCTGGATAACCTGGACGATGTCGAACCGATAACGCTTGCCGATTTACTGCAGTCGGCGGTGCTGGATATCTGGCATCCGGCGCAGCAGGCAGGGATTGATATTCGCCTCATCAACCATGCCCCGCAGGTCAAACGTCAGGGGCAGCCCCTGCTGCTCAGCCTGCTGGTGCGCAATCTGCTGGACAACGCCATCCGCTACAGTCCGCGCGGCAGCGTGGTGGACGTGACGCTGGACGCGCGTAGCTTTAGCGTGCGCGACAACGGTCCCGGCGTTGACCCCGAGGTGCTGGCGCGCATCGGCGAGCGTTTTTATCGTCCACCGGGCCAGAACGCCACGGGCAGCGGGCTGGGGCTCTCTATCGTCAGGCGCATTGCCGCGCTGCACGGGATGCGCGTCTCGCTGAGCAATGCGGCGGAAGGCGGCTTTGAGGTGAAGGTCAGCTGGTAGCGGATTATTGCATCTCCAGCAAAAGACTTTGCACATTTTGCTCATTTTTCCGCTCCGTCCTCGCGCGTAGAATACCCGGCATACTCTCATCGTCGAGGACAAATAATGAGCAACATCCTGATTATCAACGGTGCAAAAGAATTTGCGCACTCTAAAGGCCAGCTGAATGACACCCTGACCGAGGTCGCGGACGGTTTCCTGCGCGACGCCGGGCATGATGTTAAGGTCGTGCGCGCGGACAGCCACTACGACGTGAAAGCCGAAGTGCAGAACTTCCTGTGGGCTGACGTGGTGATCTGGCAGATGCCAGGCTGGTGGATGGGCGCGCCGTGGACCGTGAAAAAATACATGGACGACGTGTTCACGGAAGGTCACGGTTCGCTGTATGCCAGCGATGGCCGCACCCGCTCTGACGCGTCCAAAAAATACGGTTCAGGCGGCCTGATTCAGGGCAAAAAATATATGCTGTCACTGACCTGGAACGCACCGCTGGAAGCCTTTACCGAGAAAGATCAGTTCTTCGAAGGCGTGGGCGTAGACGGTGCTTATCTGCCGTTCCACAAGGCGAATCAGTTCCTGGGCATGGATCCGCTGCCGACCTTTATCGTCAACGACGTGATTAAAATGCCTGATGTCCCGCGCTATATCGCAGAATATCGCAAGCATCTCGCGGAAATTTTTGCTTAACTGGTAGCCTGGAATTAAAGGAGTAGTAAACATGCTTACCGTTATCGCAGAAATCCGTACTCGTCCAGGTCAACATCACCGTCAGGCGGTGCTGGATCAGTTCGCGAAAATTATCCCGACCGTACTGAAAGAAGAAGGCTGCCACGGCTACGCGCCGATGGTGGATGCCGCCACTGATGCCAGCTTCCAGGCTACCGCGCCGGACTCGATCATCATGGTTGAGCAGTGGGAAACCGTCGCGCATCTTGAAGCGCATCTGCAGACCGCGCACATGAAAGCGTGGAGCGACGCGGTGAAGGGCGACGTGCTGGAAACCCACATCCGCATCCTGGAGCAAGGGGTTTAAGTTCGTAGAATTTGCCGGGTGGCACTGCGTTTACCCGGCCTACAAAACCTGAACCGTAGGCCCGGTAAGCGCTAGCGCCACCGGGCTTTGTTGTTTTTAGCTGCTTTTCTTCCCCGGCTTTAACCCGCGATGGAGTTCGTTGATGCGCTTCATCGACTTGATGGCGCGCTGCGGTTCGGTGGCGGCGACGGACAAAATGATCATCTCCAGACAGAGCAGCACCGTGCCGTGGAGCGGGATTTTACCCTTTTCGCCACCGCGCGGAACGTGGATCACCACGCTGGCCTCCTTACTGAAACGCGAATCAAGGGCGTTGGTCAGCAGGATGGTGGGAATGCCCAGACGTTTTGCTTCACGCAGGGTGGTTTGCCCTTCCCGGTGCGCGGATTTCTGCGCCATCATCACCAGCACGTCACCGCGCTGAAGCGCAATCAGCTGTTCGGCAAGCCCGATCCCGGTACGGTTGAGCGGCGTGGCGGGTAACCCCATACGGCTGAACAGCCTGGCGGTGTACTCGGCCAGAATGCCGGAGGCGCCAATGCCAAATATGGCAACCTGCCTTGCCTGCGCCAGCAGTGAGACCGCCTGCGCCATCGCGTAGCGGTTGTGGGGCTCGGATAACACCTCGCAGGTGTGCTGATGTCCCTCCAGCACGAAATCAATGCTCGCGTTGACGTCGCTGGCGAGCGTGTTCACCGTGGTGGACATCTTTTCGCTGGAGGTGACCACCGGGCCAAACCACTGCTCCAGCGTCTGCTTGAGATCGCGCAGCCCGGCGAACCCCAGCGCCTGTATGGCGCGGACCACCGTGGCATCCGAGGTTTTCACTACGGCGGCAATCTCCATGGCGGTCTGCTCCATCACCGCCTCGCGGTTGTCATGGATATAGCGTGCGACCTGCAGCAGTCGCGGCGTCAGCTGATGCGCCCGCGCGCGAAAGCGGTCGCCATAGACATCCACGCGCCCCTTCTCTTTGCGGATCACCGTGAGGCCTCCGGCAGCGGACGCCCGGCAATCTGTGACTGCACCTGCGCGGCCATCAGCCCTAAAGACGCGAACGAATTCGAGATCGCCTCTTCACGCGAGATCAGCACGTAATGCCCGGTTCGGCAGGCAGTCAGGAACTGACACCAGCCCGGCATGACAGCCTCCATTGCCGCCAGCTCGTCCTGCGGTTTACCGCCCGTATCCCCGCGCCAGGTAGCGAAGACGAAATCGGCATCCAGCTCCGGCAGGCGCTCGGCGCTGACGTCGATGCGCCCTCCGTCCGGGATGGCCTCAATCAGCGGCGGGAAGGTGAATCCGGCGTCGCGCAGAACGCGGCCCAGCGAGTGGTAGCTGTGCATGGCGTTGATTTTCCCCTGATTGGCCTGAATCACCGATACGGTGATTTTGCGCGTGTCGATGGTCGCCTTCAGCGCCTTGATTTGCTCCTGATATCGCCGCTCCAGAACCTTGAGCCGCGCCTGCGTTCCTGTCAGTTGAGCCAGCTTGCGGTAGATTTCCGGCGCGCCGCCGTCGAGATGATCGATGCTCACCGTCGGGGCAATTTTCGCTAATTGTTCCACCGGCGTGTTGCGGGTCGGCTCGGTAACGATCAGGTCAGGTTTGGCGGCGGCGATGGCTTCGATGTCGATATCCGCCGTGCCGATAAATTTGATATCGGAATTATCGAAGTCGACGCCGGTTAACATGCCGCTGGAGCGCAGAAAATGGCTGCCGTCCGGCCGCGTGCGGCCATGGCTCGCCACCGGCGGCACGCCAAGCTCAATCAGCGGAATGGTGATGTCCAGATCGTGTAAGGAGACAATCCGTTTCGGGTGCACCGGCACCACCACCTTTCGGTTCAGATCGTCGGTAAAGACCTGCGTCGGCTCCGCCGCGCTCACCGCGAACCCCACCAGCAACAGCATCGAAAACAGTACACGCATCATAATCCCCTAAAATCTGTCCCGACGCTGCCAGAGCAGCAGCAGGAAAAACGGTCCGCCAATCAATGAAATGACAATTCCCGCCGGCAGCTGCAGCGGGAGGAATGCCAGACGCCCGACGTTATCCGCCAGCAGCACCAGCAGCGCGCCCAGCACGGCGCTTCCCGTCAGGAGCGCGGTCTGACCACCGCGCAGCAGCAGGCGCGCCATATGCGGGGCAATCAGCCCCACAAAGCCAATGCTGCCCACGCAGGAGACGCAGGCCGCCGTCAGCACCACCGGAGCGAGAACCCGCAGCAGCGCCAGCCGGGTTGTGCGCACGCCAAGGCCCGTAGCGGCCTGATTGCCGAGCAGCGCCACGTCCGCTGCCCGCGCGGTAAAGAGCAGCAGCGCAAACGCGGGGGCGGCCCAGAGCGCGGCCAGCCCCACCAGCGTCCAGTTTGCCGCGTGCAGGCTGCCCGCCAGCCACAGCATCGCCGTCTGCACGTCGCGCACGTCGGCGGTGGTGATAAAAACGCCCATCGCCGCGGCAAACGCCCACGACACGCCGATGCCGATCAGAATGAACCGCGGGCGCGAGATATCGCGCGCGAAGACGATCACCAGCAGCGCGGTCAGCAGCCCGCCGGCCATGCCGACCAGCGGACGCCAGGCCAGGCTCAGCGCCGGGAACTGAAAAATCAGTAGCAGTACCGCCGCGCTACAGCCCTCCTTCACGCCGATAAGCCCCGGGTCAGCCAGTCCGTTGCGGGTGATGGACTGCATCGCCGCCCCCGCCATGCCGAGCATCGCGCCGCACAGCACCGCCATCAGCAGGCGCGGCAGGCGGATATCCATCACGACGTAGCGCGTCTCCGCCGTCAGACTTTCAGGCGAAAACAGCGCCCGCCCGATGGCAGAGGCGGGAATGGGCAGAGAACCGTGCGTCAGGCCAAAGCCCAGCAGGCCTAGCGCCATCAGCGCGAAAAGCGACAGGTACGCCAGCGCCTTCGGGCGAACCAGCGCCGACAGGCGGCCAACACGGATCGCGCGGAGTCCGGCCCGGTTCATTTGAACATCCTCGAGGCCATAAGGATGAACACGGGCGCGCCGACCAGGGCCGTCATGATGCCGGTTGCCAGCTCCCAGGGGGTAAACAGCGTGCGGGCAGCGATATCCGCCAGCAGCAGCACCAGCGCACCGCAGAGGGCCGACAGCGGCACCATCGCGCGTAAATCGACCGACACCAGACGGCGAATGAGCTGCGGTACCACAAGGCCGATAAAGCCAATCGGTCCGGCGATGGAGACGGCCGTGCCGCAGAGCAAAGCAATGGCCAGCAGGGCAAGGAGGCGGGTTTTCAGCAGCGACACGCCAAGCCCCTGCGCCATTCTGTCGCCCAGCGCCAGCATGTTGAGCGAGGGCGACAGCCCAATAGCAAGAACAAAACCAGCGGCTGCAGCCCACAGGGCGCTCTGGAGCATCTGCGCGTTGATCCCGGCGATATCACCCGCCAGCCAGGTGCGCAGAGAGAGCAGCGTCTGTTCATCCAGGATTAACACCGCGGCGGTAATCGACGAGGCAAACGCCGACATCGCCACGCCGCACAGGGTGACCTTCATCGGCGTGAGCCCGGTGCGACCGGTCGAGGAGAACATCAGCACCAGCAGAAACAGCGCGGCGGCACCAGCGGCGGCAATCAGCGGGCGACCAAACGGCAGCGAAAGCCCAAGCGCGCTGGCGATCACCACCGCCAGCGCTGCCCCGGCGTTGAGGCCCAGAATATGCGGCTCGCCGAGCGGGTTGCGGATCACGGACTGCAGCAGCACGCCCGCCACGCCGAGCGCGGCGCCTGTCACCATTGCGGCGCAGAGGCGCAGCAGCCGTAGTCTGATGATGATGTTATGGTCGAAATTGCGCGGGTCGAAGTGAAAGAATGCCTCCACTACCGTTTGCGGGGCGATATAGCGTGCACCGATCCCCAGATGAGCAATCGCCCCCATTGCCAACAGCAGGGTGAAAATCAGGAAAGCCAGAGAGATGCGCATCATGGCTTCTGAATGCTCTGGCGAAACGGCATAAAGAACGGTTTGCCGGTCAAGGGGTTGATGGACATATGCACGTCCACATCAAACACCGCTTTGATCAGATCCGGCGTGCAGGCGTCGCCTTCATGTAACACCCCCTCGACTTTTCCCTGGCGTAAAAAGACCAGGGAATCACCGTAGTTCACGGCAAAGTTAAGATCGTGCAGCACCACCACCACGGTACGCCCGTGCTGGCGGGTCAGGGCGTGCAGCAGTTCCAGGATCTCCACCTGGTAGCGAAGATCGAGGAACGTGGTGGGTTCATCCAGCAGGATATACGGCGTTTGCTGCGCCAGCGCCATGGCGATCCAGCAGCGCTGACGCTGGCCGCCGGATAAGCTTTCCACCGGCATATGGGCAAACGCTGCCGTGCCGGTCAGGCGCAGGGCCTCTTCCACCGCCAGTTCGTCCTCGTCGCTCCACTGGCGCATAACGTTTTGCCAGGGAAAGCGCCCGCGCGAGACCAGCTCAAAAACGGTTAACCCTTCCGGGAGCAGCGGGGACTGCGGGAGAATACCAAGCTGGCGGGCGACGGCTTTGGTCGGCTGCTCGTGAATGGCTTTACCGTCCAGCAGCGCGGTTCCCCCAAGCGGCTGCAGCAGCCGCGCAATGGTGCTCAACAGCGTGGATTTCCCGCAGCCGTTTGCGCCCACCAGAACGGTTATTTTCTGCTGGGGGATCGCAAGGGAGATATCATCAACGATGATTTTTTTCTGATAGCCCGCAGAGAGGTTCTCCAGAACCAGTCCCGGTTGTTTTGTGTTGTGAGCCACGTGAACGCCAACGTAATAAAAAAGCGCAACAAATATAAATAAAAATCATTCTCTTTTGAAAGTTTGACGCCACGCCATGTAGTAGTCAAGAGAAGAAACACCCTGAAAAAACCAGGGGTAACGGAGCGTTACCGTGCAGACCACGAAATTAATAAATCATTATTTTTCAATTAAATAATTAATTACCCTTGTGCTTTCCCGTTGCGTTTCATGCATGTAGCCGATTTTTATCATTTTTCATTTACTACTACATTCCCGCATGATTGAATGATTCTCAATTACATGTTCGATGCCGGTTCTGGCTAACGAGCAGAGCATAAAAGGGCAATGACTCACACATTCTTCCGTGAAGGTGATTCACGGATATTTTGGGATAACAGATGTAATGGCTACGTTCACACCTTCACTCTCTGGGGTAAAAGGGCGCGCGCTCTTTTCACTGCTGTTTATGGCGCCGCTGGCCCAGGCGGCGGACACCACCGCGGCTAAAGACGGCGAAACGCTTACCGTCACTGCCGATCCAAATACGCCGGCGGAAGCCACCAACGGCTACCAGCCGCTGAACACCTCCACCGCAACGCTGACCACCATGCCGATGCTGGATATCCCGCAGGTGGTGAATACCGTCAGCGATAAAGTGCTGGAGGATCAGCACGCCACCACGCTGGATGAGGCGCTCTATAACGTCAGCAACGTGGTCCAGACGAATACCCTCGGCGGTACGCAGGATGCCTTCGTGCGCCGCGGGTTTGGCGCGAACCGGGACGGCTCGATCATGACCAACGGCCTGCGCACCGTCCTGCCGCGCAGCTTTAACGCCGCCACCGAGCGCGTGGAGGTACTTAAAGGCCCGGCCTCAACGCTGTATGGCATTCTCGATCCGGGCGGCCTGATTAACGTCGTCACCAAACGCCCGGAGAGAACCTTCGGTGGTTCTCTGTCCGCCACCTCCTCCAGCTTTGGCGGCGGCACCGGACAGGTCGATGTGACCGGCCCGATCGACGGCACGCGTCTGGCGTATCGCCTCACGGGTGAGTATCAGGACGAAGATTACTGGCGTAATTTTGGCAACGAACGCAGCACCTTTATCGCCCCGTCGCTCACCTGGTTCGGCGATGATGCCACCGTGACCGTGCTCTATTCGCATCGCGACTATAAAACGCCGTTCGATCGCGGAACGATCTTCGATCTCAACACTAAAAAAGCCGTTGATGTCGATCGCAAAACCCGCTTTGACGAGCCGTTTAACGTGACCGATGGTCAGTCCGATCTGGCGCAGCTGAACGCGGAATACCGTCTTAACAGCCAGTGGACCGCGAAGTTCGACTACAGCTACAGCCAGGACAAATACAGCGATAACCAGGCCCGCGTGATGGCCTACGATGCAAAAACCGGCAACCTGACCCGCCGCGTGGATGCGACCCAGGGCTCGACCCAGCGCATGCACAGCACCCGCGCGGATCTGCAGGGGAATGTGGATATTGCAGGCTTTTACAATGAGATCCTGACCGGCGTATCGTATGAGAATTACGATTTGCTGCGTACGGACATGATGCGCTGTAAGAACGTCAAAGGTTTCAACATCTACCATCCGGTTTACGGCAAACTCAACAAGTGTACAACCGTCTCCGCCGCAGACAGCGACCAGACGCTCAAGCAGGAGAGTTATTCGGCCTACGCGCAGGATGCCCTGTACCTGACGGATAAGTGGATCGCCGTCGCCGGGATGCGCTATCAGTATTACACCCAGTACGCGGGCAAAGGTCGTCCGTTCAACGTCAACACCGACAGCCGTGACGAACAGTGGACGCCAAAGCTGGGGCTGGTTTACAAGCTCACGCCATCCGTCTCGCTGTTTGCCAACTACTCGCAGACGTTTATGCCGCAGTCGTCCATTGCAAGTTACATTGGCGACCTGCCGCCGGAAACCTCAAACGCCTACGAACTGGGCGCGAAGTTCGACCTGTTCGACGGCGTTACCGCCAATATCGCGCTGTTTGATATCCACAAACGCAACGTGCTGTACAACGAAAGCGTGGGAGGTGAAACCATCGCCAAAACCGCGGGACGCGTGCGATCCCAGGGCGTGGA
This sequence comes from Enterobacter sp. HMSC16D10, assembly GCF_001807145.1. NCBI lineage: Bacteria > Pseudomonadati > Pseudomonadota > Gammaproteobacteria > Enterobacterales > Enterobacteriaceae > Enterobacter > Enterobacter sp. HMSC16D10. Next base: position 70,081 of record NZ_KV787911.1, on the reverse strand, counting down.
GGTGGATCTTGCCGGATCGCTGACCGAGAACACCAATATCATCGCCAGCTACGGCTACACCGACGCGAAGGTGCTGGAAGACCCGGACTACGCGGGCAAACCGCTGCCGAATGTGCCGCGCCACACCGGCTCCCTGTTCCTGACGTACGACATTCATAATGCGTTTGCCGGGAATACCCTGACGTTGGGCGGCGGCGGACACGGCGTGAGCCGTCGTTCAGCGACCAACGGTGCGGATTATTATCTGCCGGGCTATTTTGTGGCGGATGCCTTTGCGGCCTATAAGATGAAGCTGCAGTATCCGGTGACGCTGCAGGTCAACGTGAAGAACCTGTTTGATAAGACCTACTACACCTCATCCATTGCGACCAACAACCTGGGCAACCAGATTGGCGACCCTCGCGAAGTGCAGTTTACGGTGAAGATGGAGTTTTGATGTAAAAAAGCCCGGTGGCGCTAGCGCTTACCGGGC
>NZ_KV787911.1:0-69589 GCF_001807145.1 Enterobacter sp. HMSC16D10 | reverse complement strand
CCCGGTGGCGCTAGCGCTTACCGGGCCTACGATCCATTCCCTCTCCCTGCGGGAGAGGGTTAGGGTGAGGGCATCAAGCCTCAATATCCGCCATATCGCCTTTCTCCTGCAGCCAGTTACGACGGTCTTCCGAACGTTTCTTGGCAAGGAGCATATCCATCATGGCGTTGGTCTGCTGTTCGTCTTCATCGCTGATCGTCAGCTGCACCAGACGGCGCGTGTTCGGATCCAGCGTCGTTTCGCGCAGCTGCATCGGGTTCATCTCGCCCAGCCCTTTAAAGCGCTGCACGTTCGGTTTGCCCTTCTTGCGCTTCAGCTGTTCCAGCACGCCCGCTTTCTCTTCTTCCGTCAGCGCGTAGTACACCTCTTTGCCGAGATCGATACGGTACAGCGGCGGCAGCGCCACGTAGACGTGACCGTTTTTCACCAGCGTACGGAAGTGCTTCACAAACAACGCGCACAGCAGCGTGGCGATGTGCAGACCATCGGAGTCCGCATCCGCGAGAATGCAGATCTTGCCGTAGCGCAGCTGGCTCAGATCGTCGCTGTCCGGATCGATACCGATCGCGACCGAGATATCGTGGACTTCCTGCGAGGCCAGCACTTCGTCTGAAGACACTTCCCAGGTGTTCAGGATCTTACCCTTGAGCGGCATGATCGCCTGGTATTCACGATCGCGCGCCTGCTTGGCCGACCCGCCCGCCGAGTCCCCTTCCACGAGGAACAGTTCGGTACGGTTGAGATCCTGCGCGGTACAGTCTGCCAGCTTGCCCGGCAGCGCAGGGCCGCTGGTCAACTTTTTACGCACCACTTTTTTCGCCGCACGCAGACGACGCTGGGCGCTGGAGATCGCCATTTCGGCCAGCATCTCCGCCGCCTGAACGTTCTGGTTCAGCCAAAGGGTAAAGGCATCTTTCACCACGCCGGAGACGAACGCCGCGCACTGGCGTGACGACAGACGTTCTTTGGTCTGACCGGCAAACTGCGGATCCTGCATCTTCACGGAGAGCACGTAGGCGCAGCGGTCCCAGATATCTTCCGCCGACAGCTTCACGCCGCGCGGCAGGATATTGCGGTATTCGCAGAACTCGCGCATCGCATCCAGCAGACCCTGACGCAGGCCGTTGACGTGGGTCCCGCCGAGCATAGTGGGGATCAGGTTAACGTAGCTTTCGGTCAGCAGCTCGCCGCCTTCCGGCAGCCAGAGCAGCGCCCAGTCCACCGCTTCGGTGTCACCGGTGAAATTACCGACGAACGGTTTTTCCGGCAGCGTCGGCAGGCCGTTTACCGCTTCGCACAGATAGTCATTAAGGCCATCTTCGTAATGCCAGCTCTGCTCGGTGTTGTTAACGTGGTCTTTAAAGGTGATTTCCACGCCCGGGCAAAGCACCGCTTTGGCTTTCAGCAGGTGCGTCAGGCGGGATACGGAAAAGCGCGGGCTGTCGAAGAAACTCTCGTCAGGCCAGAAGTGGACGCTGGTGCCGGTGTTGCGTTTGCCGCACGTGCCGACAACCTGCAGATCCTGCACCTTCTCGCCGTTTTCAAACGCGATGTTGTAGACCTGACCATCGCGACGGACGTTCACTTCCACGCGTTTGGACAGGGCGTTGACGACGGAAATCCCCACGCCGTGCAGGCCACCGGAGAACTGGTAGTTTTTGTTGGAGAACTTACCGCCCGCATGCAGACGACAGAGGATCAGCTCAACGGCCGGGACGCCCTCTTCCGGGTGGATATCCACCGGCATGCCGCGCCCGTCGTCAATAACTTCCAGCGACTGATCGGCATGCAGAATGACGTCAACGCGTTTGGCATGGCCCGCCAGCGCTTCGTCCACACTGTTATCAATAACTTCCTGGCCCAGATGGTTTGGGCGCGTCGTATCGGTGTACATCCCCGGGCGGCGGCGAACCGGCTCAAGCCCGGTGAGGACCTCAATGGCATCAGCGTTATAGGTTTGCGTCATGATTTAAACTAGCAATTCGCATTGATTGTCAGTGGCTGTGCAGTCCAAGAAAATCGACAATCTGGGTGAAATGATTCTCAAAGCCCGTGAAAGCATGGTTTCCGCCCTCTTCTATAGTCTGGCGGCAGGAGGCGTAATACGCCACTGCCTGGCGGTAATCCAGCACTTCATCACCCGTCTGCTGCAGCAGCCAGATGAGATCCGGCGCCTCGAGCGGGTCGACCTGCATAACTTTGAGATCGTAAATATGGCGTGACTCTAGCACATATTGCTGGCCGGTGTAGGGGTTCTCGTTTTCGCCAAGAAAGTCTCGCAGCAGCTCAAATGGCCGTACCGCCGGATTAACCACCACGGCGGGCAGCATAAAGCATTGCGAGAGCCAGGTGGCGTAATATCCCCCCAGCGATGAACCGACCACACCAAAGGTTTCGCCGCCGTGCGCAAGCACGATGGATTCCAGCATTTCCGCGGCTTCTGCCGGGTAAGGCGGCAGCTGTGGGATAATCATCTCAACGTCAGGGTGATGCTCGCTCAGCCACTGGCGAAACTGTGTCGCTTTTGCGGAGCGCGGCGAACTGTTAAATCCGTGCAGATAAAGGAGCGTAGACATCAATAGCCTTCTGAAGCGGTGTCCGGGCGGAACTGTGCGCCGGTCAAACGGCAGACTTCCGTGGTCAGCGTGCCGTCGGGATGCAGTTCCAGCCAGCGCCAGCCTGGCGCGATGGTATCCAGCGTAAAGTTGGCGCAGTGCGGCTTAAACTGAACGCAGGTCGACGGCGTTGCCAGCATGCGGCGTCCGTTCCAGTCGAGATCCTGCTCCTGGTGAATATGCCCACACAGCAGATTTTTCACCCGCGGGAACTTCGCCAGCACGCGATCCAGCGCCGCGGAGTTGCGCAGGCTGTGCTGATCGAGCCAGCTGCAGCCCGCTGGCAGAGGATGATGATGAAGCAACAGCAGCGTGTGGCGTTCAGGTTCAGCAGCCAGTTTGGTCTCCAGCCAGTCGAGCTGAAACTCGCTTAACTCACCGTGCGGGACGCCGAACACCTGGCTGTCCAGCAGCAGGATCTGCCACTGTTCACCCGCAAAAACACATTTCGCCGGAGAAATCCCCGCATCCTGGAGAGAACTGTACATTGCGGGCTGAAAATCGTGGTTACCCGGCAGCCAGACGCAGGGCGCGCTAAAGCTCGCGATGCCTTCAGCAAAATGCTGGTAGGCCGCGGAAGATTGGTCCTGCGCCAGATCGCCCGTTGCGACAATCAGATCGCATGCACGGTTTTCAGCGTGAATGGCGCTCAGTACCGCCTGATAACTCTCCCAGGTATTCACCCCCAGCAGCGTTTCATGCTTTTCGGCAAAAAGGTGGGTATCGGTGATTTGTAATATCCTGACTGGCGCCCCACCAGCAACAGTCAGGTTCAACAGGCTTTCCAAATGGTGTCCTTAGGTAGGTTTATGACGCTAACAAACCGGAATCGCCATTGCTCCATGTGCTAAACAATACCTTAGCCAGTCGGCTAAAAACTGGTTAATTTGATGCTTTTCGTCGCGTTGATGCAACTTTTTATTCGGGTAATCATACCGCGCCTTGAAGCGAAAGATCTGCTGGCTTGAACACACTTCAGCGACCATCGCGTCGTGATAGAGGCGTACCGTCATCGACGGCAGGCTCCAGTAGCTAATGCTGGGTGCCGTTTGCTCAATCTCCACCAGCGTAGTGTAGCGCGTTGATTCTGTTATCGTTAATCGATACTGCGCGTTGCTCACCTGATAGCTTACCGTTTCGCCGGGTGCGTCGTTTCTCGGCAGCAGGCGGCGCAATTGTGCAAAATTCGTTTCGCACAGGCGCATCATTTCTGGGAAGTCAGGCGTATAGCGCTTCATTTTTTCCACTCGTTTCGTAATGTCTGATAATGCAGCTGCAGCCATTGCAGGGCGATGACAGACGCTGCGTTGTCGATTTTCCCCTCTTCTACCCACTGATAAGCCTGTTCCCGGCTCACCACATGAACCCGAATATCTTCGTTTTCATCAGCCAGACCGTGAATGCCTTCCGCGGTCGTGGCGTCCACTTCGCCCACCATAATGGATAAGCGTTCGCTGGTGCCACCCGGACTCGCCAGATAGCTCAACACCGGTTTGGTGCGGCCCACCACCAGCCCCGCCTCTTCCAGCGCCTCGCGCCGGGCGACGTCTTCAACCGTCTCGCCTTCTTCGATCATCCCGGCCACCATCTCCAGCAGCCACGGGCTCTCACTGACGTCATAAGCGGCGATGCGGATCTGCTCCACCAGCACGACTTCGTCACGCACTGGGTCAAAGGGTAGCAAGACTGCCGCATGCCCGCGCTCAAAAATTTCGCGTCTGATTTCGCCACTCATTTCACCGTTAAACAGGCGATGCCTGAAACGGTAAAGATCCATTGAAAAAAAACCGCTATAAAGCGTTTCTCGTGCAATAATTTCTACATCGTTTTTGGCGAATGTCACGGGCAACTTTTCTGGTTTTTGCATGAGTCGAGTCCTGGTAGCAATGGTGATGAAATTGTGAATTTCAAGGCTGTTTGGCTGCCGTTTGTAAGGCTATATGATAGATTGGTGCAAATTACCGCCAGATGGCACGTAACGCCAACCTTTTGGTGTGGATGATTCTGTTAGAATCGGCAATTATTTTTTAATTAGATCAGCGCTAATACTGCTTCACAACAAGGAATGCAAATGAAGAAATTGCTCCCCATCCTTATCGGCCTGAGCCTGACGGGCTTCAGTGCAATGAGCCAGGCGGAAAACCTGTTACAGGTCTACCAGCAGGCACGTCTGGGCAACCCTGATTTACGTAAATCAGCGGCCGATCGTGATGCTGCGTTTGAAAAGATTAACGAAGCGCGTAGCCCCTTGCTGCCACAGTTAGGGTTAGGTGCAGATTATACCTACAGCAACGGTTTCCGCGACGCTAACGGCGTAAACTCCAATGCTACCAGTGCCTCACTGCAATTAACACAGACGCTGTTTGATATGTCCAAATGGCGTGCCCTGACCCTGCAGGAAAAGAGCGCGGGCATCCAGGATGTGACCTATCAGACCGACCAGCAGACGCTGATCCTGAACACAGCTACGGCGTACTTCAACGTGCTGAGCGCCATTGACGCGCTCTCCTACACCGAAGCGCAGAAACAGGCCATTTACCGTCAGTTAGATCAAACCACCCAGCGCTTCAACGTGGGTCTGGTGGCGATCACCGACGTGCAAAACGCCCGTTCACAGTACGACACCGTGCTGGCCAACGAAGTGACCGCGCGTAATAACCTCGACAACGCGCTGGAATCCCTGCGTCAGGTCACCGGGAACTACTATCCTGAGCTGGCCTCCCTGAACGTCGACAGCTTCAAAACGGATAAGCCGCAGGCCGTTAACGCCCTGCTGAAAGAGGCGGAAAACCGCAACCTGACGTTGCTGCAGGCGCGCCTGAGCCAGGACCTGGCCCGCGAGCAGATTCGTCAGGCGCAGGACGGCCATTTGCCAACCCTGAGCCTGAGCGCCTCTACCGGCGTTTCTGACACCACCTACAGTGGCTCTAAAACCAATTCTGCCCAGTATGACGACAGCAATATGGGCCAGAACAAGGTGGGTCTGAGCTTCTCCCTGCCGCTGTATCAGGGCGGTCAGGTTAACTCCCAGGTGAAACAGGCGCAGTACAACTTTGTTGGCGCGAGCGAGCAGCTGGAAAGCGCCCATCGTAACGTGGTGCAGACCGTACGTTCATCCTTCAACAACGTGAACGCCTCAATCAGCAGCATCAACGCCTATAAACAGGCCGTTGTGTCTGCACAGAGCTCCCTGGACGCGATGGAAGCGGGTTACTCGGTCGGTACACGTACTATCGTTGACGTGCTCGACGCCACCACCACGCTGTACAACGCGAAGCAGCAGCTCTCCAGCGCGCGTTATCAGTACCTGATTAACCAGCTGAACATTAAGCAGGCTCTGGGTACGCTGAACGAGCAAGACCTGCAGATGCTGAATAGCGCACTGGGCAAGCCGGTCTCTACCTCACCGGACAGCGTTGCACCGGAGAACCCGGAGCAGGTTGCCGCGGTTGATAACTTCAACGCTAACGGCACTACCCCTGCTGCACAGCCTGCTGCCGCGCGCACCACAGCGCCTGCCAGCAAGGGCAACAATCCGTTCCGTAACTAAGCATTGCCCGATGGCGCTTCGCTTATCGGGCCTACTGAATCGTAGGCCGGGTAAGCGCAGCGCCACCCGGCGCAAAATCCCCCTCGAACGTAAGCCAACGTAAAGATCCCCCTGATTCCGCCCCTCTTCGCTTCATTTTCAACCACTCATCCTCTATCCTGAGCGTTATTACCACTGGGTCCTGGAAGACAAACATGAAACGGACAAAAACGATCAATCACGCGTCGTTCCGCAAGAGCTGGAATGCACGTCACCTCACCCCTGTTGCGCTGGCGGTTACCGCTGTCTTTATGCTGGCAGGCTGTGAGAAAAACGATGAAACGGTTTCGCTGTATCAAAACGCGGACGACTGCTCTGCCGCCACCGGGAAAGCGGCCGAATGTAAAACGGCCTACACCAACGCGTTGAAAGAAGCAGAACGCACCGCGCCGAAATATGCCTCACGCGAAGACTGCGTAGCGGAATTTGGTGAAGGTCAGTGCCAGCAGGCACCGGCTCAGGCAGGCACGGCACCTGAAAATCAGGCACAGGCGCAGTCCAGCGGCAGCTTCTGGATGCCGCTGATGGCAGGCTACATGATGGGCCGTCTGATGGGCGGCGGCGCGGGCTACCAGCAGCAGCCGCTGTTTAGCTCGAAAAACCCGGCCAGCCCGGCTTACGGTCAATATACCGATGCCAGCGGTAAAGGCTACGGTGCAGCGACTCCGGGCCGCACCGTAACCGTACCGAAAACCGCGATGGCGCCGAAGCCTGCGACCACCAGCACCATCACCCGTGGCGGGTTCGGTGAGTCTGTGGCGAAACAGACCAGCATGCAGCGCAGTGCATCAGGCACCTCTACTCGCTCAATGGGCGGCTGATCATGGAACGAGTCAGTATTACCGAGCGCCCGGACTGGCGCGAAAAAGCCACCGAGTACGGCTTTAACTTCCACACCATGTACGGCGAGCCCTACTGGTGTGAAGACGCTTACTACAAGCTCACCCTGGCCCAGGTTGAGAAGCTGGAAGAGGTCACGGCTGAGCTGCACCAGATGTGCCTCAAGGTGGTGGAAAAAGTCATCGACAGCGACGAGCTGATGGCCAAGTTCCGCATTCCAAAGCACACCTGGAGCTTTGTCCGCCAGTCGTGGAAAACGAATCAGCCTTCGCTTTACTCTCGCCTGGATCTGGCGTGGGACGGCGTGGGTGAACCGAAGCTTTTAGAAAACAACGCCGATACGCCAACCTCCCTCTATGAAGCGGCATTCTTCCAGTGGATCTGGCTGGAAGACCAGATGAACGCCGGAAACCTGCCGGAAGGCAGCGACCAGTTCAACAGCCTGCAGGAGAAGCTGATCGAGCGCTTTGCCGAGCTGCGCGAGCAGTTTGGCTTCAACCTGCTGCATCTCGCCTGCTGCCGCGACACGGAAGAAGATCGTGGCACGGTTCAGTATCTGCAGGACTGCGCCGCCGAAGCGGAAGTGGCGACCGAGTTCCTCTATATCGAGGATATCGGCCTGGGTGAAAAAGGTCAGTTTACGGACATGCAGGATCAGGTCATCAGCAACCTGTTCAAGCTCTACCCGTGGGAGTACATGCTGCGCGAGATGTTCTCCACCAAGCTGGAAGATGCGGGCGTGCGCTGGCTGGAACCGGCCTGGAAGAGCATTATCTCCAACAAGGCCCTGCTGCCGATGCTGTGGGAGATGTTCCCGAATCACCCTAACCTGCTGCCAGCGTACTTTGCGGAAGATGATTACCCGCAGATGGAGAAATACGTCGTTAAGCCGATCTTCTCCCGCGAAGGCGCGAACGTGTCGATCATCGAAAACGGTAAAACGCTGGAAGCGGTTGAAGGGCCTTACGGCGAGGAAGGGATGATCGTCCAGGCGTTCTATCAACTGCCGAAATTTGGCGACAGCTATACGCTAATTGGCAGCTGGCTCATTAACGATCAACCTGCCGGAATTGGCATTCGCGAAGATCGCGCGCTGATCACGCAGGATCTGTCGCGGTTCTACCCGCATATTTTTGTGGAGTAAGACTTGCCCGGTGGCGCTACGCTTACCGGGCCTACGCTCGACTTGTAGGCCGGGTAAGGCGAAGCCGCCACCCGGCATGTTTTCACCCTACCTGCACCGACAGCATACTCAGACTTCCCATCTCTATTCCATCGACCGGGATCGTAACCGGCTCCTGACCGTCCCACGCGCCAAGCACGTACAGCAGCGGCAGGAAGTGTTCCGGCGTCGGGTTAGAGAGCGAACCGCCCTCGTGCCCCAGATAGTTCACCAGCGGATGCGCCTCAGCCGGGCCTTGCCAGGTCAGGTTCGCTTTGACGTAGTCGTTAAAAGCGGTCGCCCACGGATATGGCGTGTTTTCGCCATGCCAGCGCGCCGTACGCAGGTTGTGCACCACGTTGCCGCTTGCCACCAGCATGATGCCTTCATCACGAAGCGTCGCCAGCTTGCGCCCCATCTCCAGATGCCAGGCAGCCGGTTTGGTGCTGTCGATGCTCAGCTGCACCATCGGGATATCCGCATCAGGATACATTTTGATCAGCACGCCCCATGAGCCATGGTCAAAGCCCCAGGCTTCTTTATCCAGCGCAACCGGAACAGGCGCCAGCAGTTCCACCAGCCTTTGTGCCAGCTCAGGCGAGCCGGGGGCCGGATAATGCGTGTCATACAGCGCCTGCGGGAAGCCGCCAAAATCGTGAATGGTCTTTGGCGCTTCCATGGCGGTCACGCCCGTGCCGCGGGTGAACCAGTGCGCAGATACCACCACAATCGCTTTTGGACGCGGCAGCGTCTCGCCCAGATGACGCCATGCGCGGGTATAGACGTTATCTTCCAGAACGTTCATTGGGCTGCCGTGGCCTAAAAACAGGGCTGGCATACGGGATGAAGTCATGATGATATCCTTACAGAAGGTGTCAATTTAATGGTGCTACATTACGCGCAATCGGACAAAGATGAACGCTGATAAGCGTGAAGATCATCATCAGGAATTTTGAATGTAAGGAATGTGTAAAGCCGGGGTTCGCCCCTCGCTTTGCCAGAAATGAATCATTTATATTAATGATAATCATTATCATAAGGAGCAATCCATGTCAGTCCCTCTGATCCTGACCATACTGGCGGGCGCCGCGACCTTTATCGGCGCAATCCTCGGCGTGCTTGGTCAGAAGCCGTCAAACCGCGTGCTGGCCTTCTCGCTGGGCTTTGCTGCCGGGATCATGCTGCTTATCTCCCTGATGGAGATGCTCCCTGCTGCGCTGGGCACCGACGGGATGTCTCCCCTGCTGGGCTACGGCATGTTTGTCGTTGGCCTGCTGGGTTACTTTGCCCTCGACCGGATGCTACCCCACGCGCATCCGCAGGATCTAATGCAGAAAAACGTAACGCCTGTGCCGCGGAATATTAAGCGAACGGCGGTTCTGCTCACGCTGGGGATTAGCCTGCATAACTTCCCGGAAGGGGTCGCGACCTACGTGACGGCCAGCAGCAATCTGGAAATGGGCTTTGGCATCGCGCTGGCGGTGGCCTTACACAATATTCCTGAAGGACTGGCGGTCGCCGGACCGGTGTATGCCGCCACGGGCTCGAAACGTACCGCGGTATTCTGGGCAGGAATTTCCGGGATGGCTGAAATCCTCGGCGGTGTCCTGGCCTGGTTGATTCTCGGAAGCCTGGTCTCCCCTGTCGTGATGGCCGCCATTATGGCCACAGTTGCCGGGATTATGGTGGCGCTTTCCGTCGATGAATTAATGCCGCTGGCGAAAGAGATCGATCCCAATAACAACCCCAGCTATGGCGTGCTGTGCGGAATGTCAGTCATGGGCTTAAGCCTGGTGTTATTGCAATCTGCAGGTATCGGTTAGGATTAGTCTGCCTCCGTATAATACGGAGGCAGACTTTCGAAACGTTAAGATATAGATAGAAATGATACGTTATTTTGTTGCCTACAAAGCCCTTGCAAAATATATATCTCATAGAAATAGAATGATGAAACTTTATCAGTCAATTATCTGAGTTACTGCATATATTATGAATGTTAGCCGATGCTTACAATCAACATTAATTATATATTAATATAATCTTAAAATAGCTTTAAGATGCAGTAATCGCATCTCCCCTTCGTCCTCCCATATACTCCATTTGCGTTTTGAAACTTATATTCAGAGTATGAATTCGTTTGAAAAAGGATATTTTCATGTATATGGGTAAAAAAATTCTATTAGCTGTAACTATCGCTGCCGCAGTATCGGGTTCCGCCTTTGCTGCCGAGCAAGGGTCGGGAAAAATCAAATTCAAAGGCGTTGTTATTGATGCGCCTTGCAGCATTGCACCAGACAGCGTTGATAAAGAAGTCGATCTCGGTGAAGTGACCACAGCCGTGATCAATGCCAACAAGAAGTCTTCCGCAGTTCCGGTTGATATCAATCTGGAAAACTGCCAGCTTGACGATCCGGCCGACGAGACTGACACACCAGTGACCAAAGTCGATGTCACGTTTACCAGCTCAGCGACAGATGCGACCGACACCAGTCTGATGACCAATACCTATGCAAGTGGTGCACAGAACGTGGGCGTTCGTCTTCTGAATAACGCCGAAGCCAACATCACGCTGGGTGCTGCTAATGAGGTTGCTCTGCTGGCAGGCTCAACGACTCAAACGCTGCACTTCAAAGCATTAATGGAAGTGGTAACGGGTAAAACGGCGACTGCTGGCCAGGTGGAAGCTACAGCCAACTATATTCTGGCGTATAAATAACTACGCCATGTTTCAAATTAAACCGGCTGGCATTTAATGTCAGCCGGCGTTGAATGTATTTATTTGAGTAACAGGGCGATGACATATAAATTACAATGCATAATTATTATGACGTCCCTGTTTATGGTGGAACTTGCCTCCGCCACCGAATTTAACATCAATGCCATCGATAAAGATCAGCGTGGCAGCGTTGATTTATCTCTTTTTAAAGATCAAATATCGATCACACCAGGCGACTATTTTGTTACCGTTTCGATTAATGATATCCCGCTGGCAAATGGCTGGCAGCTCCGCTGGCAGGAGATAGACAAGAGCGTACAAGTCTGTATTCCACCTGAACTGGCCGATACATTTGCTCTGCAGGACAATATCCGTAGCGCATTGGCGGAAAAAGACGGGTGCGTCGACTTTGCATCAAAACCGGATATTAAATTTAATTTTGAGCAATCCAGCCAGACGCTGAAGGTCACGATACCTCAGGCCTGGTTACAGTACCGTGCCGCAGACTGGATGCCCCCTTCAACCTGGGACAACGGCGTGCCGGGCGTACTACTGGATTACAATCTTTTTGCCAGTCATTACCAGCCGAACGATGGCAGCAGCACGGATAACGTCAACACTTATGGCACTGCCGGCGCGAATATGGGCGCGTGGCGACTGCGCAGTGATTATCAGTATACTCAAACCCATACCGACGCAGGTTCAGAGAATGACGGGCGCTTTTCACGCCTCAATATGTTCCGTCCTCTCCCCTCGCTCGGAGCCAAACTCACACTGGGTGAAACGGATTTCCAGTCCGCTATTTTTGATGCCTTCACCTATACCGGTGCCTCCCTGATTAGCGATGAGCGCATGCTGCCATGGTCGCTGCGCGGCTACGCGCCACAAATTACCGGCCTCGCGCAAACTAACGCCACGGTAACGGTTAGCCTGGCTGACCGTGTCATTTACCAAAGCAACGTTCCGCCAGGGCCGTTTGTTATTCAGGATCTAAACCAGTCTGTACAGGGTACGCTGGACGTCAAAGTGACAGAAGAAGATGGGCGCGTAAGCACCTTCCAGGTTTCTGCGGAATCGGTGCCTTTTTTAACCCGCAAAGGTCAGGTTCGCTATAAGCTGGCGGCAGGAAAAGCACGCAAAGACGCCTCGCATGACGTTGAAGATAACGCGTTTATGAGCGGCGAATTCTCCTGGGGGATGCTGTCACAAACCTCCCTCTACGGCGGTACGCTCGCCGATGGCGATCGCTACCGGTCCGTTGCCGCCGGAATAGGTCAAAACATGGAGTACCTGGGCGCGCTCTCTTTTGATGTGACGCAGGCGACCAGCCAGTTGCCCAATCAGAATAGCCAGACAGGTTACAGCTACCGTTTCAACTACAGTAAGCGTTTCGATACCACCGGCAGCCAGCTTACGCTCGCCAGTTATCGCTATTCCGACCCGCAGTTTCTCAGCTACGCCCGTTTTCTGGATGATGACAATAACGATCGGCAGTCAGAAAAACAGACGCTCAGCGTGACGGCAAGCCAGTACATTTCGGCGCTATCGCTCAACCTCTATGTGAACATGCTGCGTCAAACCTGGTGGAACGATTCCTCCTCCACGACGGGCAGCGTGACCGCAGGCTATAACTTTGATATCGGTCGCTGGAAAAATCTGGGCGTCACCGTGTCGTGGAGTAAAACCCACTATGAAGACGAAGACGACGATACGCAGTTCTATCTTTCACTGAGCGTACCGCTCGATCCCGATCATCGTCTGAATTACGACCTGCGCAACAGCGACAGTCTGAGCCAGAACGTATCGTGGTATGACACATCAGACCGCAACAATACCTGGGGCGTTTCGGCAGGTACCGAAAGCGAGAAGTCAGATGCCGGCGCGCAGGTGAGCGGCAACTATCAACATTATTCTCCTTATGGCGACCTGAATCTCTCCGGGAGCGTTAAGGCTAACGAATACAATTCCCTGAGTGCCAGTTGGACCGGTTCATTCACCTCGACGGCTAAAGGCGCTGCGCTGCACCGCCGCAGCTACGGTAACGAGCCGCGCGTGATGGTCAGTACCGATGGCGTAGGCAACATCCCGCTGAACATGTCGCGGGATGAAACCAATCGCTTCGGGATTGGCGTTTTACCGTCCATCTCCAGCTATTCGCCTTCCAGCGTGCAGGTCAATATGAACAACCTGCCCGATGGCGTAGACGTTGACACCCGCGTCGTCACCTCAACCTGGACGGAAGGTGCCATCGGGTACCGTCAGATTGCGACGCGTGCAGGCAATGATATCGCAGGCATCTTACGTACTTCATCTGGCACGCCGCCGCTGGGCGCCGTTGTTCGCCAGCTTGAAGACGATCGGCAGATTGCCATGGTCGCCGATGACGGCCACGTCTGGCTCGGCGCCGTAGAGCCACAACAACAGTTTCGCGTGACGTGGGGAGACAATCAGCAGTGTCGCTTCACGTTACCTTCACACCTTGAAAACAGTATGCAGTTGATACTGCCATGTCAGTAAGAAAACATGATGAAATTAACCTTACTCAAAAGCCTGTGCCTGATGCTGGTCGGCACAGCATTCACCACTCACGCGGCCGTAAACCTGGACCGCACGCGCATTGTCTTTCCGGAAAGCGACAAGGCCAGCAGCCTGAAGATTGAAAACCAGAGTAAAGCGCTGCCCTATCTGGCGCTCTCCTGGATTGAAGATGAGAAAGGCCGTAAAGAAGACAGGCATTTCATGGCGCTGCCTCCGATTCAACGCATTGAAGCGGGTTCCGCATCGCAGGTGAGGATCGTTAAGCAAGCGGCCACCAGTCAGTTACCGAAAGACAGAGAATCCCTGTTTTATTTCAACCTGCGCGAAGTGCCGCCGAAAAGCACCAGCGCCAGCGATGAACGCAGCGTCATGCAGGTGGCGATGCAGAGCAGGATCAAGCTGTTCTGGCGTCCTAAAGCGATTACCAAAAAACCCGGCGAGCAGGCGGAAATGCGGATGGAAATTTCTGCTACTGCGAAAGGGCTGACCATACATAACCCGACGCCGTACTACATCACGCTGGCGTGGCTCAGTAAGAATGCCAGAACCATGCTGCCGGGCTTCGACAGCCTGATGCTTGCGCCTTACGCGACAGCAACAACCTCTACCGGTGACTACCACGGTAACTATTACAGCATCGGTTATATCGACGATTACGGCGCGCTGAAAAAGGTCGACGTACAGTGCGCGGGAACGGCGCAGTGCTCGCTCACCGAACGGAAGATCGAAAAAGATGCGCAATCTCGCTAACGTATTGTTCATAGTGCTGCTCTCAGTGCTGCCTTTAAGAGAAGCGCTGGCGCTCGACTGCTACCTGGGCGGTTCGGGCGGCCCCGTAGAAGAAACTAAAACGATCTCGCCGTTTGCTATCCCCAGTAATGCACAGGCAGGTGAGAAAATTTGGGAATCGGATGACATCAAAATCCCGGTGACATGCAACCACAATGTCACAAGCAGCTTTCAACCGGAGGATATTTTTGGCTGGGTGAATCCTTATCCTTCAACCTCCGATCCCTATTATGAACTGGGCGTAACCTATGAAGGGATAGACTACGATGCAAAAGGCCAGCCTAACGGCGTCGATACCCGACAGTGTCTGGACAACCAAAACATCACGATTTATACCCCCGAGCAGATCCGACAAATGGGATGGGAAAATCGTATCTGTTCCGGTAACCCGGATGATATCCACACTTCACGAACCTTCATTGCTCGTCTGCGCTTATACGTAAAAATTAAAGCCATGCCGCCTCACGGCTACGTCAGCTCGCTGAGCGATTACATCGTTGTCCAGTTTGACGGAAAAGGCGGCGTGAACCAGATGTCGGATGCGAAAAACCTCAAATATCACATCAACGGGCTGCAAAATATTACCGTTCTGGACTGCGGGGCAACGTTCAGTATTTACCCTGAGAACCAGGAGATTGATTTCGGCACCTTTAGCGCACGCGATATTGTGAATCAACAGACGCGTAAACGGACCTTTTCGGTGAAGACGACGAAAGTGCAGGATGCCCAATGTTCAGATGGCTTCAAAATGGACTCGTCGTTCTATACAAATGAAGCGCTTACCGCCAACGATACCGCACTGCTGATAGGCAATGGCCTGAAGCTGAGGATCCTTAACGGAACCGAGCCCTACACCTTTAACCACTACAACGAATACGTGGATTTTACGGGCAGCACGCTTGAGCATGAGCAGCAATACACCGCAGAGCTGTCGCCGGTCGAAGGAAAAGCGATCCAGTCCGGGCCGTTCGAAACGGTGGTGCTGTTCAAAATTAACTACCACTAGAGACAAAAAAGCCGGGTTTCCCCGGCTTTTTCACATCAGCCATTTCAGCTGGCTTTGCGCTCGTGCGCCTGGCGATACTCGATCAGATCTTCAATCGTTACCACCGGCATGTTGTGCAGACGTGCGAAGGTGATGCACTCTGGCGCACGCGCCATGGTGCCGTCGTCGTTGGTCAGTTCACACAGCACGCCCGCAGGTTTGAAGCCTGCCAGCGTCACCAGGTCGATCGTCGCTTCGGTGTGACCGCCGCGGGTCAGCACGCCACCCGCCTGCGCGCGCAGTGGGAAGACGTGGCCTGGACGATGCAGATCGGATGGCTTCGCATCATCAGCAATCGCGGCACGTACGGTGGTCAGACGGTCAGCCGCAGACACACCGGTGGTCACGCCATGCGCCGCTTCAATGGTCACGGTAAAT
This sequence comes from Enterobacter sp. HMSC16D10, assembly GCF_001807145.1. Taxonomy (NCBI): domain Bacteria; kingdom Pseudomonadati; phylum Pseudomonadota; class Gammaproteobacteria; order Enterobacterales; family Enterobacteriaceae; genus Enterobacter; species Enterobacter sp. HMSC16D10. Next base: position 53,917 of record NZ_KV787911.1, on the reverse strand, counting down.
CCGGTACCAAAGGCGCTGGTGTTGTTTTCGACCATCATCGGCAGCTCGAGCTGCTTACGACGATCTTCGGTAATACACAGGCATACGATGCCGCTGCCGTGACGGATGGTCAGCGCCATCTGTTCAACGGTCATGTTTTCGGCGGCGAAAATCATGTCGCCTTCGTTTTCACGGTTTTCATCGTCAAGCACCATTACACCGCGGCCTTCGCGCAGTGCATCCAGTGCATGTTCAACACGTTGAGTTGAAGTGCCAAAAGAGGAAAGTAGCGTCTGATTCATGGTAAAAAAACCTCATTAACATTATGGTTACCAGAATCAGGGCAGTCTTAGGAGCGCCGTATAAGCGGCAAAAAGATAACGTGAGCGGGCCCATGCCCGACTGGATCGTTACTCTCTCCCATCCGGACTCTAACCGTCGGCCCCGGAATTACACCGGATCTGCTGACCTTTGAGAATTCACCCAAAGCGCTCGCGGGCTTTCAGCGTTAAGCTGATTTACCGCCGGTGGGGAATTTCGCCCCGCCCTGAGAATAAGCGAGATAACTATAACGCTATTGATTATCCTGGGCAATGCATAAGCATCAAACAATTTTGTTTACCCCGGGCATGACGCGCTACAATGGACACTAACACCTTTTCATCAAGGGAAACGACAATGATTGACCCGAAGAAAATTGAGCAAATTGCGCGTCAGGTTCACGAGTCTATGCCAAAAGGCATTCGTGAATTTGGTGATGACGTTGAGAAGAAAATCCGCCAGACGCTGCAGGCGCAGTTGGTTCGCCTTGATCTCGTCAGCCGCGAAGAGTTTGACGTGCAGACCCAGGTTCTGCTGCGCACCCGCGAGAAGCTGGCACTGCTGGAACAGCGTCTGACCGAGCTGGAAAACCGCAATGCGCCGGAAGAAGTGAAGCCAGCGCCAGCCATTCCGCCGGTGGATAACCAGGAGTAAGTGCGGCCTGTTGAGCCCGGTGGCGGCTACGCCTTACCGGGCCTGAATGAACGCGTAGGTCGGGTAAGGCGCAGCCGCCACCCGACATAAAAAAACGGGCCAATAGGCCCGTTTTTTACTGACTGTCTTTCTGGATCTTCTTGATGATGTTGGTGGTGGAACACCCGTCCTCAAAGTTAAGCACCATCACCTCACCGCCGTTGGCCCAGACCTCTTCGCTACCCGCGATTTGCTCCGGCTTGTAATCCCCGCCCTTCACCAGCAGGTCCGGCAGAATACCGGCAATCAGGCGCTGCGGGGTGTCTTCTTCAAACGACACCACCCAGTCCACGGCTTCCAGCGCGCCGAGTACGATCATACGCTGCTCAAGCGGGTTAACCGGACGCGTTTCACCCTTCAGACGTTTGGTTGAGGCATCGCTGTTGACCGCCACAATCAGGCGATCGCCCAGCTTACGCGCATTCGCCAGATACGACACGTGGCCCGCGTGCAGGATGTCGAACACGCCGTTAGTCATCACCACTTTTTCACCGCGCTTGCGCGCAGCGGCGACAGCCACTTTCAGCTCGTCTTCGGTCATCACACCGAAACCGGTGTCCGCACGGCCGCGCACCGCGTTTTCCAGCTCGATTGGGGAAACGGTTGAGGTACCGAGTTTACCGACGACCACACCTGCCGCGGCGTTGGCGAAGTAGCACGCTTCTTCCAGGGAGTTCCCCGCCGCCAACGTCGCCGCCAGCACGCCGATCACCGTATCACCGGCACCGGTCACGTCGTAGACTTCCTGCGCCTGGGTTGGCATATGCAGCGGCGCCTTGCCCGGCTGCAGCAGCGTCATCCCCTGCTCGGAGCGGGTCACCAGCAGCGCAGATAATTCGAAGTCAGCAATGATCTTCATGCCGCGCTCAACCAGCTCTTCCTCGGTTTTGCATTTGCCCGCCACCGCTTCAAACTCGGAGAGGTTTGGCGTCAGGAGGGTTGCGCCGCGATAGCGCTCAAAGTCGGTGCCTTTAGGGTCGATCAGCACCGGTACGCTGGCCTTACGCGCCAGCTGGATCATCGTCTGCACGCTGGCCAGCGCGCCTTTCGCGTAGTCGGACAGCACCAGCGCGCCGATATTGCCTAACGCCTGGTTAATGCGCTCGTGCAGCGGCTCGGGATCAACGCCTTCGAACCCTTCTTCAAAGTCAAGGCGGATCAGTTGCTGGTTACGTGACAGCACGCGCAGCTTGGTGATGGTCGGGTGGGTCGGAACAGAAACGAAGTCACACTTCACGTTCACGTCCGCCAGCGACTTGCTCAGCGCGCGCGCCGCATCGTCGATACCGGTCAGGCCAACCAGACGCGAGTGCGCGCCCAGAGAGGCTATGTTCATCGCCACGTTTGCCGCGCCGCCGGGACGCTCTTCAATGGTGTCGACCTTAACCACCGGTACCGGTGCTTCCGGAGAGATGCGGCTGGTCGGCCCATACCAGTAGCGATCCAGCATCACATCCCCAACAACCATTACCCCAGCACGTTCAAACTCTGGCAGTGTTACTTTCATTCCTGACTCCAGAAAGATTCACAATTTGCGCGCGATAATATCACACTTGATTTGTTACGCACGGTTCCACCAGCCACTTCTGCCAGCTGGCCGTTACCTGAGCGCGCTCTGCGACAAAACAGTCCAGCGCCACGTGCCCCGGCTGCTCCTGTAGCGCCAGGTGATGCAGCTCGTCGCGCAGCGTGGTGTAGGCGCGGGTTAAAGCCTGCGCCTCCTGCTCGTCCATAATGTCGTTTTGCGCCAGCAGCTCCAGAATGCGCACGTTATCCGACCAGCGGGTCAGCTTCGGCTTGTCGTGCGCGTGGAGCAGCACCAGATACTGGGTAATGAACTCAATATCGGTAATCCCGCCCTCGTCGGCTTTGATATCAAAGCGATCGCGGTGTTTATTACCCAGGTGCGCGCGCATTTTCTCGCGCATTTCGCGCACTTCCGTCTGCAGCGTACTGCCCTCGCGCGGGGTGGTCATGACCTCCTTACGGACGGCATCGAACTGCGTTTTAAGCTGCGGATCGCCATACACCACGCGGGCGCGCACCAGCGCCTGATGCTCCCAGGTCCAGGCTTCATTCTTCTGATAATCGGCGAAGGACTCCGTTGAGGTGACCAGCATACCCGCCGCGCCGGACGGACGCAGGCGGGCATCGACTTCATACAAAATGCCCGACGAAGTGCGGGTGCTGAACAGGTGCATGATGCGCTGGGCCAGGCGCAGATAGAACTGACGCCCGTCAATCTCACGCTCGCCGTCGGTCATCACGTCAACCGGGCAGTCGTGCAGGAAAATTAAATCCAGATCGGAGCTGTATCCCAGCTCCCAGCCGCCGAGCTTGCCGTAACCCACCACGGCAAACCCTCGCCCCTCACGGTCAGCAAGGTGCTTCGGCTGGCCGTAGCGGGACACCATCTGCACCCACGCCTGCTGCACGACCGCGTCGATGATCGCCTCCGCGAGCCAGGTTAAGTGATCGCTCACTTTCATCACCGGCAGCGTTCCGGCGATGTCCGCCGCCGCCACGCGCAGCATCTGGGCCTGCTTAAACTGGCGCAGCGCCTCCAGCTGCTGCTCTTCGTCCTCTTCCGGCACGCGCAGCAGATACTGACGCAGCTCGTCCCGGTAGGCATCCGTCGCCGTGGGTTGATACAGAGTGTTTGGGTCGAGCAGTTCATCCAGCAGCAGAGGGTAGCGCGCCAGCTTGTTGGCCACCATCGGGGAGGCGGCGCAGAGCGTAATCAGGTGCTTCAGCGCGCCGGGGAACTCGCTCAAAAGCTCAAGGTACGTGGTGCGCGTGATGATCCCGCCCAGCAGCGGCATCATGCGCGACAGCGGCACCGGCGCATCCGCCCGCGAGCAGACCTCGCTCAGCAGGTGCGGCATCAGGTGATCCAGCACCTGACGGCCGCGCGGGCCAATGGCGCGCTTGTTCAGCTCAAGACGGAAATCGGCAATCAGCGCCACCACGCGATGGCGCGCGTCGTCGGTTAGGTGCGACAGCACCGGGGTGGTATCATCTTCCTGGAGCGCGTCCTGCCACAGCTCACGCCAGTGCTCGGAAAGGGCATCGTCCTGCGATTCGCTTTCGTCATCACCGATCAGCTCGTTGAAGATGCGGCGCACGCCTGCCATATGGGCATCGAGCCGTTCGGTCAGCGTTAACCAGTCATCCACGCGCATCCCCCAGGCCAGACGCGCCCGGTTAAGGTCATCCCCCGGCAGGGTCTGGGTCTGTTCGTCGTTGATGCTTTGCAGCAGGTTTTCCAGACGGCGCAGGAAAAGATAGGCCTCGCGCAGGGTTTGCGCGTCGCCGTCCGGCAGCAGGTGAAGCTGCTCAATGGCGCTCAGCGTCGGCAGCAGCGAGCGGGACTGTAGCGATGGCTCGCGCCCGCCGCGAATCAGCTGGAAGACCTGGACGATAAATTCGATTTCGCGAATGCCGCCCGCGCCGAGCTTGATGTTGTCCTTCAGCCCGCGACGGCGCACCTCACGGGCGATCATCCCTTTCATATTTCTCAGGGACTGGATGACGCTGAAGTCAATATAGCGACGGAACACGAACGGGCGCAGCATGGCGCGCAGCTCGTTGGCGTAGGCGTCGTCGCTGTCGCCCATGATCCGTGCCTTGACCATCGCGTAACGCTCCCAGTCGCGCCCCTGCTCCTGGTAGTAATCCTCCAGCGCGGCAAAGCTCAGCACCAGCGGCCCGCTGTCGCCAAACGGACGCAGGCGCATGTCCACGCGGTAGACAAAGCCGTCCTGCGTCGGCTGATCCAGCGCCTTAATCAGACGCTGGCCGAGGCGGGTAAAGAACTGGGCGTTGTCCAGCTCGCGACGGCCGCCGCGCGTGGAGCCGTTCTCAGGCCAGGCGAAAATCAGGTCGATATCGGAGGAAAAGTTCAGCTCGCAGCCGCCCAGCTTGCCCATCCCCAGAATCAACAGCGGCTGAGGAACCCCTTCCTCGCTGCACGGCGTGCCCCACTCTTTACAGCAGGCGGCGTAGAGCCAGTCGCGCGCGGCGACAATCAGCGTCTGCGCCAGCTCGCTTAACTGCTGCAGCGTACTCTCTTCACTCACCAGTTCCAGCGCCTGCGCCCAGGCAATGCGCACCATCACACGACGGCGGAACTGACGCAGGACGCGCATCAGCGTCGCCTCATCCGTGACGTCTTCAAGCGCGGCCTGCAGCCAGCCGGCATAGTGCCGCCACTCGTCCGCCTGCGGCGGTGCGTTCTCAAGCTCCGCCAGCCAGTCCGGGTAGACGGCAATGCTTTCCTGCACAAAATCACTGAAGACGAGCACACTTTTCGCCTGCTCGCTTAACGATGACGCCGGTAATGACTCAGGCAGACGTTCGCAAACGGTCTGCCACTGCTGCTGTAACGGTGAAGAAAGCGGCATTCTAGGGGTTCCTTGCCAGAGTTAACGTTTTCCGCTGTGCCGCCAGTACGGCTCCTGCGAAATGGCCTCGTTACGAAAATGCTCTATCTCAATATGCTGACGGGTTTCGATGGCATGCTTCAGCCCCTGCCAGTTTTCCAGCCATGCCTGCGCCTGTGGCCCGTCGTAGGCACCGGAAAGGAGCAGCATGCTGTCGATGTTGCGCGAAAGACGGGGAAGCTGATCGCCATACTTATCGCCGAGCGGATACGCAAAGGTGCTCTTCAGTTCAGCGGAATGGCGGGAAAGATGAATGTCTGCGAAACGCTTAAAGTTATCCGCGATTTTGGCCTCGGCTTTCGCATCCAGGAAGGCGCGCCAGCCGCGCGTCACCAGAAACTCGGTCAGCGCCAGTTTTGCCGAAGCGGCTTGCGGACTGTAGATCGCCGTCTGCGCAGATACGTCCGAGAGCATCAGCGTTTCGGTTTGAGTCAGCAGATCACGTAAGTGAGCGCTCGCTTTGCGAGGAACAATACCGCCGAAGAGAGTCAGGGTATGGCGCACCAGGGCAATGGCCGCCAGCACGTGGGATTTGGCGTTTTTCACATTTCGTACCCACAGCTCTTCATAGTACTGCCACTGAGAAAGCGCCAGCTCCAGCGCGGCTTCCAGCCCCAGCTCAACGCTGGCTTTCGGCGCAACGCGCAAAATGGTCGTCTCTTTGAGCACGCGCGGCGCATTTCCGGCGGCCAGATGGTAACCCCGCGCGGCTTTGCTCAGGATCCCCTGGCGCAATCCGGACTGGTTCACCAGCCTGCGCGCCAGCTTCAGCACGTCATTTGCGTCCCCTTCCAGCAGCTCAAGCTCCAGTTCGCAGATCGGCTCCTGGTACTCACCCGCCTTCACCTCACCCAGATCGAGGGCGATTTCGATGCGGCTTTTACCTTCCGTCACCAGCCATTTCTCGCGCCAGAAATCGGTGCTGAACAGCGGCTGCACCTGCTCCGCCAGCGTGGCAGGCAGCTCGCCTTCCGGCCAGACTTCCGCCGGAAAACGTTCCAGCTCAAGTTCTGGCTGACTGATGTCGATATTGTATTCCGGACGCTGATGTAACCCGCCGACCACGCGGCCGGCAATTTTCATCGTCATCTCGTAGCGCCCACTCGCGCCACGGATGCGCAGCCCCATATCGTGGCGGCGTAGCCAGTTATCCGGCGTTTCGTAATAGATATTAAGCAGTTGTACCGGTGCATGGTGTTCGCCGGAGAGCGTATGCAGATGCTGGCGGAGTGCGTCAACGCTGTCTTTTTCGACGATAAATTTTAATTCGATTTCCTGAGCCATAGCCTTGTACTTTTGCGGGCGTCACAGACGCGTCAATGAGGGCGAACTTCCTCGCCATTTGTTTGTCAGTACATAGTATTTTGCGCCAAATTGCCATGCAATGAGCAATTTGACGGGCGTAAATGTGTAGAGTCGTGACACAGATGATTCTGATTGCTGATGAATGCTTTGCGTAGAGACACTGTTGCCACTACTATCGTTCCACTATTTATGAAAATAACGACTAATGATGCTTAAATTACGCCTGATTGGACTTACTTTACTCGCTTTTAGCGCCGCAACCGCAGTGCACGCTGAAGAGAAGCGTTACGTTTCTGACGAACTGAACACCTGGGTACGCAGTGGCCCCGGAGATAATTATCGCCTCGTGGGCACGGTAAATGCCGGTGAGGAAGTCACCCTGTTACAGACCAACGCGGACACCAACTACGGTCAGGTTCGCGACAGTTCTGGCCGCACGTCCTGGATCCCGCTGAAAGAGCTGAGCACCGTGCCAAGCCTGCGCACCCGCGTGCCGGATCTGGAAAATCAGGTGAAAACCCTGACCGACAAGCTGAACAATATCGACGGAACCTGGAACCAGCGTACCGCCGAGATGCAGCAGAAAGTGGCGCAGAGCGACGGGGTGATTAACGGCCTGAAAGAAGAGAACCAGAAGCTGAAAAACGAGCTGATTGTCGCGCAGAAGAAAGTGAATGCCGCCAACCTGCAGCTCGATGACAAACAGCGCACCATCATCATGCAGTGGTTTATGTATGGCGGCGGCGTGCTGGGCGTCGGTCTGGTGCTGGGTCTGGTTCTGCCGCACCTGATCCCAAGCCGTAAACGTAAAGATCGCTGGATGAACTAATTCGTCTTCTCTGCCAGACTTACGTATCATTCTGGAAAAGAGAAAACGGGAGTGTCAGGCGTGAAGAGTTATCTGGTCGGTGGTGCGGTACGTGATGCGTTGTTAGGTCTGCCGGTCAAAGATAAAGACTGGGTGGTGGTGGGCGCCACCCCGGAAGAGATGCTCGACGCGGGCTACCAGCAGGTAGGCCGCGATTTTCCCGTCTTTTTACACCCGAAAAGCCGCGAAGAGTATGCCCTGGCGCGTACCGAGCGGAAATCAGGTTCGGGCTATACGGGCTTTACCTGCTATGCCGCGCCGGACGTCACGCTGGAGGACGATCTCCTGCGTCGCGATCTGACCATTAACGCGCTGGCGCAGGACGAGCACGGCCAGATTATTGACGCTTATGGCGGCCAGGACGATCTGCGCAACCGTCTCTTACGTCACGTCTCCCCTGCGTTTTCTGAAGATCCGCTCCGCGTGCTGCGCGTGGCGCGTTTTGCCGCGCGTTACGCCCATCTCAGCTTCCGCATTGCCGATGAGACCATGGCGCTGATGACCGCCATGACCGAGGCGGGCGAGCTTGAACACCTGACGCCAGAGCGCGTCTGGAAAGAGACCGAGAATGCGCTCACCACGCGTAACCCGCAGGTCTTTTTCCAGGTGCTGCGCGACTGCGGCGCCCTGAAGGTGCTGTTCCCGGAAATAGACGCGCTGTTTGGCGTACCGGCTCCGGCGAAATGGCATCCGGAGATTGACACCGGCGTGCACACGCTGATGACCCTGAGCATGGCGGCCATGCTCAGCCCTGACGTGGACGTGCGCTTTTCCACCCTGTGCCACGATCTCGGCAAAGGCTTAACGCCAAAAGAGCTCTGGCCTCGGCATCACGGGCACGGTCCGGCAGGGGTGAAGCTGGTCGAAGGGCTGTGCCAGCGCCTGCGCGTGCCGAACGAAATCCGCGATCTGGCGAAACTGGTGGCCGAATTCCACGACCTGATCCACACCTTCCCGATCCTGAAACCGGCCACCATCGTTAAGCTGTTCGATAACATCGACGCCTGGCGCAAACCCCAGCGCGTGGAGCAGATCGCGCTCACCAGCGAGGCTGATGTGCGCGGGCGTACCGGGTTTGAAGCCTGTGACTACCCGCAGGGACGTTTACTGCGTAAAGCCTGGGAGGTAGCCAAAGCGGTGCCGACGAAGGACGTTGTCGAGGCGGGATTCAAAGGCCCGGACATTCGCGAAGAGCTGACGAAACGGCGGATTCAGGCGGTATCAGAGTGGAAGGAAAAGCATTGCCCTCAGCCAAAAGACTGAGGGCAGTCGGTCAGAAGAAGACCACGTAAACCGCAGCGGCAACGATAAAGCGGTAGATCGCGAACGGAATGAACGAGATACGCTTAATCAGCTGCAGGAAGGTTTTGATGGCAATCAGCGCCACGATAAACGCGGTGATGAAGCCGACGGCGAACATCGGAATGTCGCCCGTGGTGAGGAAACCGATGCTTTTATAGAGGTCAAGCGCGGTGGCGCCTATCATCATCGGCACCGCCAGCAGGAATGAGAACTCTGACGCGGCGTAACGGCTTACGCCCATCAGCATCCCGCCGGAAATGGTTGCACCTGAACGGGAGAAGCCCGGCCACAGCGCCAGACACTGGAAGCAGCCAATGATAAATGCCTGACGATACGTCATATCGTCCAGCCCTTCCGCGCGCGGCGTTTTTGGCTTCAGCACTTCCGCGGCGATCAGCAGGAAGCCGCCCACCACCAGCGCGTACATCACGTTAATCGGGTTAAACAGCGATTTGATGGCGTCGTGGAAAACCAGGCCCAGCACCACCGCCGGGATCATCCCGAGCAGAATATGGATCAGCGACAGGCGGCCTTTACTCATCCCTTCGTGCTGCGGCGGACGGCCAAAATGGATACCGATCAGGCCAAACAGACGGCGCCAGAACATCACCACTACCGCAAGAATAGACCCCAGTTGGATCACCACTTCGAACGTTTTGGCGGTATCGCCTTCAAAGCCCAGCAGATGGCCAACGATAATCATATGGCCGGTACTGGAAACCGGTAAAAACTCCGTCAATCCTTCGACCACACCCAGTATTGCCGCCACCAGCAGCGAGTGCATATCGCTCATCTATAAACCCCTAAAAAGATATAAAAAAACGGTGTCCCGTACGGACAACCGATAAAGATACAGTCTTGAGACCGGTATAACCTAAAATGGTTTAGCTATTATGACGTTAAATCTTCCCTTTCAGATTTGTGCCACGCTCGATAATGACGCCCACATTGGCCGCGCGCGCCACCGCGCCCGGTTTGCTCAGCTTGATGCGCACCCACGGTGAGTTGAATTTTTTCAGCAGCAATTCTGCGACTTCTTCCGCCACCCGTTCGACCAGCGCAAAACGTTGCCCTTCCACGTGGCCGATGACCGTTTCACTGATGTCGGCGTAGCTGAGACAGTCGTTCACGTCATCGCTTTTTGCCGACTTGCGGTTATCCCAGCCCATTTCGATATCGAACACCAGCTTCTGCTCGATGGTCTGTTCCCAGTCGTAAACACCAATAGTGGTGATTACCGAAAGTTGTTCTATAAATACAATATCCATCACGACCTGCCTGCTTTTTGGCTAAACCGGATACCACTTCCGGCGAATTATGCGTATTATCCACAGATGCTGAGAATACAGATACATTTTCAAAACGGAACAGCGTTATGAGTGCAATCGCGCCTGGAATGATCCTCCTCGCCTATCTTTGCGGCTCAATCTCCAGCGCCATTCTGGTCTGCCGCATCGCCGGGTTACCTGACCCGCGTGAAAGTGGTTCCGGGAATCCGGGAGCGACCAACGTACTACGAATTGGCGGCAAGGGAGCAGCCGTAGCGGTTTTGATTTTTGATGTTCTGAAAGGGATGCTACCCGTCTGGGGCGCGTATGCGCTGGGCGTCACGCCGTTCTGGCTGGGGCTCATTGCCATTGCTGCCTGTGTCGGCCACATCTGGCCCCTATTCTTCGGTTTTAAAGGCGGTAAAGGCGTGGCAACCGCCTTTGGTGCCATTGCGCCTATCGGCTGGGATTTAACCGGCGTGATGGCTGGCACCTGGCTGCTCACCATTCTGCTGAGCGGCTATTCGTCGCTGGGCGCGATCGTCAGCGCGCTGATCGCCCCGTTCTACGTCTGGTGGTTCAAACCTCAGTTCACCTTCCCGGTATCGATGCTCTCCTGCCTTATCCTGCTGCGTCATCACGACAATATTCAGCGCCTGTGGCGTCGTCAGGAGACCAAAATCTGGACGAAGCTCAAGAGGAAGAAAAAAGACGCTCCGTAAGGTTAGTTATGCCTTATAGCCAAATGTGATTTTGGTCACCTTCTGCCTGTGGTAACTGTTAGGGACACAACACAACCGCATAAGAAGAAAATGGCAGAAATCACAGAAACAACTCCCCTTTCAACGGCAGGAAAACGTTCCGATGGCGACATCCAGTGGGTGCGCAGCGCATCGGATGTTTCACGCCTCGTTAATGATGGTTCTCAGGGCCGGGCCAATGCTCGCATCGTGATCGGTATCGCGCTGGGCGGGATTTTCCTCGATGCCTACGATCTGGGCGCGCTGGCCTTCGGCATAAAAGATATCACCCGCGAATTTGACCTGACGCCCGCCGGTACCGGCATGGTGGCGTCCGCCATTACGTTTGGCGCGATTGTCGGGGCGCTGCTCGGCGGTTATCTCACGGATAAAATCGGGCGCTATCGCGTCTTTATGGCCGACATGCTCTTCTTCGTGGTGGCCGCCATCGCCTGTGCGCTGGCCCCGAACGAATATGTGCTGGCGGGTGCCCGCTTTGTCATGGGGCTTGGCGTCGGGATCGACCTTCCCGTGGCGATGGCATTTTTAAGCGAGTTCGCCAGGCTAAAAGGCCCCGGCAATAAGGCCTCCAGCGTCGCCATGTGGTGCCCCACCTGGTATGCCGCCATCAGTATCTCCTACCTGCTGGTGCTCTTCTTCTACGCCGTGCTGCCGGAAAGCCACAGCGACTGGCTGTGGCGCCTGATCCTTGGCTTCGGCGCGGTACCCGCGCTGGTGATTATCGCCATCCGCAGCCGCTATATGAGCGAATCGCCAGTCTGGGCGGCAAATCAGGGCAACCTGAAGGAGGCGGCGTCTATTTTGCGTCAGTCGTATAACATCAATGCCCACGTGCCGCAGGATGCGCTCAGCCAGCCAGCTCCCGTCGTGAATAAAGCGAAATGGTCCAACTATCTGAACCTGTTCCGCGGCGTCTACTTACGCCGCACGACGCTCGCCACGCTGCTGTCCGTCGTCTCTTCGTTCGCCTATAACGCGGTGGCGTTTGGTCTGCCGGTGATCATCTCCAGCTTCTTCGTCCAGTCGATGCTGACCACCATCCTGATTTCTCTGGCGCTTAACCTGCTGTTTGCCTTCGTCGGCGGACTGCTGGCGGTACGCTACGTGCCGCGCTTCGGCGCCTGGCGGATGTCGCTGGCGGGTTACGCCTGCCAGCTGGTCGCGCTGCTGGGCCTGGGGCTGATTGGTCGCCCGGAAGGCGCCACCGAAGGCGTGCTTGCCGTGGCGATGCTGGCGCTCTTCCTGTTCGGCCAGGGCTTCGGCCCGGGCGCGCATACCATGACGTTTGCCTCACTGAGCTACCCGACCTCGCTGCGCGGCGTCGGCGTTGGCCTTAACCAGACGCTGATGCGCAGCAGCTCGACGCTGTCGCTGTTCCTGTTCCCGCTGCTGGTCGCCTCGCTGGATACCGCCGTGTTCTGGGTGATTGCGCTGGCGCCATTTATCGGCCTGGCCTCGCTGCTGGCGATCCGCTGGGAGCCATCGGGTTATGATGTGGATGCGGAGGATTATCGCTAATGACCTCGCTTCGGTGGGTTAACCCCACCGAAGGATTCTTACAAATCATTCAGCAGCGTTCGGGAAAGTTTTTTCAGCATCTCAAGCTCTTCATCATTCATCCGCATGCTGCAGCGTATCTGGTCCGGCAGCGCCATCACCTGCTTTTTCAGTGCGTTAGCCTTATCCGTCAGAACGACATTTTTCATTCTTTCATCACCCACAACCGCGATACGGTTGAGAAACCCTTTTGCCTCAAGCTTTTGCACCAGCGGGGTCAATGTGCCCGAATCAAAAAACGTCTTATCGCTGAGATCGCGAAGTGGAATGTTGTCTTTCTCATAAAGCGCCATCAAAACAACAAATTGCGGATAGGTAAGATCCATTTCCTGCAATAAGGGACGATATTGCCGAACGAACGCGTTGGTGACCGAGTACAGTGAGAAGCAAAGTAAATCATCTAACGTCTTGTTTTCTTTCATTTCTCTTTCAACCCTTAGTCAGTTTTATAAAAAAATTATAAATAAAGTTTGACTAAAAGTATCTTGCGCGCAAGTATTACAGCAACAACTTAATAGCGCACTACTTAAATAACGTCACTGTCTAACACTCGCTTAAAGAGGTACTACCATGAAAACATTAGCCGCCATCCTGGTTTCTTCCGTGTTCGCGTCTGCTGCAGCATCCGCCCACACCACCAATACCCCTACCCCGACCGCAGGCGTACAGGCATTTCTTAATGTTCTGAATTCGGGCAAGGGTAAGCCAATGGAACAGATGACCCCGCAGGAGGCCCGTCAGGTACTGATCGGCGCGCAGCAAGGCGCAAAACTGCCGCCCGCTCAGGTTTCAGAAAAAACGATCCAGGTAAATGGTCAGGCGATCAAACTGAAAATAGTGAAACCTGAAAACGCGACCGGCACGCTCCCGGCATTTATGTTCTTCCACGGCGGCGGCTGGGTGCTGGGTGATTTCCCAACCCACGAACGCTTAATCCGAGATCTGGTTCGCGCGTCAGGTGCCGCAGCGGTTTACGTTGATTACACGCCGTCACCTGAGGCCCATTTCCCGGTGGCCATTCATCAGGCCTTTGAAGCGACAAAATGGGTAGCCGAGCACGGTCAGGAAATTGGCGTGGACGGTAGCCGTCTGGGTCTGGTCGGTAACAGCGTGGGCGGCAATATGGTGGCTTCCGTGGCGCTACAGGCAAAACAATTTAATGGGCCAAAAATTCGCTACAACGTCATGCTCTGGCCTGTGACCGATGCGAATTTTGATACTGCCTCGTATAACCAGTTCGAGAACGGCTATTTCCTGTCGAAAAACATGATGAAATGGTTCTGGGATAACTACACCACCAACGCGGCCGATCGCAACAATATCCTTGCCTCTCCGCTTCGCGCCAGCGCCGCGCAGTTGAAAGGCTTCCCGGAGACGCTGATTCAGACAGCAGAGCTGGACGTTCTGCGGGATGAAGGTGAAGCATTCGGGCGTAAGCTGGATGCGGCTGGCGTCCCGGTGACCGTCACGCGCTATAACGGCATGATCCACGATTACGGCCTGCTCAATCCACTGAGCGAAGAGCCTACGGTCAAGGTTGCCCTGGAGCAGGCTGGCGCAGCGCTGCATGAGCACCTGAAATAACGGCATCGCGATGTTTGTCAGACAGCACGTCCTCCGGGCGTGCTTTTTTATTTCGTCTTAACCGCCATCCATAAGCGACTCATATGACAGCCTTCATTTCTGCCAGGGCATACTGAAACGACCCGATGATGAGCAGATGGATGCAGCATGTTAGCAGCTCAGGTCACTGATAATTCGTACAAAGGCTGGCAGGCGTCGCTTGCCCTGCAGTTTTGTCACACCCCTGAGAAAACCCTCCTGCACTCCGCTCATCACGTCGGGCCGCTTACCGTTCAGCGTCCATTTTATCCCGAAGGCGAGACCTGCCACCTTTACCTGCTGCACCCGCCGGGTGGGGTTGTGGGCGGGGATAGGCTGGATATTACCGTGCGTCTGGACGCCAAAAGCCATGCGCTTATCACCATGCCCGGCGCCAGCAAGTTCTATCGCAGCAGCGGCCCGCAGGCTCGCCTGCATCAGCACTTTTATCTCGATGAGGGATCCACGCTGGAGTGGCTGCCGCAGGACACCATTATCTTCCCCGGGGCGAATGCCGCGCTGCGCTCCGTCTTCCACCTGAAGGCCTCCAGCACGCTGCTGGCGTGGGAGCTGTACTGTCTGGGACGCCCGGTGATCGGTGAGACCTTCAGCCACGGCACGCTGGAGAGCCGCCTTGAAGTCTGGGTTGAGGACGAGCCGCGTCTGATAGAGCGCCAGCACCTCGGCGACGGCGATCTCACGCCCGTTGCCGGACACCCGTGGATCGGCACGCTGCTGTTCTATCCGGCCAATGAAGAACATCTCGACACGGTGCGCGCGCTGCTCGCGCCTCTGGGCCATTTTGCGGGGGCAACGCTCACCGACGAGCTGCTGTCGGTGCGTTTTCTCTCCCACGACAACCTGATTTGCCAGCGGGTGATGCGCGATATCTGGCAGTCGCTTCGCCCGCTTCTCACCACCAAAACCGCCTGTTCGCCGCGTATCTGG
This sequence comes from Enterobacter sp. HMSC16D10, assembly GCF_001807145.1. Taxonomy (NCBI): domain Bacteria; kingdom Pseudomonadati; phylum Pseudomonadota; class Gammaproteobacteria; order Enterobacterales; family Enterobacteriaceae; genus Enterobacter; species Enterobacter sp. HMSC16D10. The sequence goes on along the minus strand of NZ_KV787911.1, from coordinate 38,871 downwards.
CAGACATAAGAGAAACGTTATGGAACTGACCCCCAGAGAAAAAGACAAGCTGTTGCTGTTTACCGCCGCGCTGGTTGCCGAACGCCGCCTTGCGCGCGGGGTAAAGCTCAATTACCCGGAATCGGTCGCGCTGATCAGCGCCTTCATCATGGAAGGCGCGCGCGATGGCGAAACCGTCGCCTCGCTGATGGAGGCGGGCCGCCACGTCCTGACGCGCGACCAGGTGATGGAGGGCGTGCCGGAGATGATCCCGGATATCCAGGTGGAAGCCACCTTCCCGGACGGATCCAAGCTCGTCACCGTCCACAACCCGATCGTCTAAGGAGCGCGTGATGATCCCAGGCGAATACCAGATCCAGCCCGGCACGATTGCGATCAACGTCGGGCGCGAAACCCAAACCGTGATTGTCGAAAACCACGGCGACAGGCCGATCCAGGTCGGATCGCACTATCACTTTTACGAGGTCAACCCGGCGCTGAAGTTTGACCGTGAGGCGACCCGAGGCTACCGGTTAAACATCCCGGCAGGCACCGCCGTGCGCTTTGAGCCCGGCCAGAAGCGGGAAGTGACGCTGGTTCAGGTCGCGGGTGCGCAGCGCATTGTCGGCTTTCGCGGCGAGGTAATGGGCGAGGTGAAACATGGCTGACATTTCACGCCGGGCCTATGCCGATATGTTTGGCCCCACCACCGGCGATAAGGTGCGGCTGGCCGACAGCGAGCTGTGGATTGAAGTAGAAGACGATCTCACGATCTACGGCGAAGAGGTCAAGTTCGGCGGCGGGAAGGTGATCCGCGACGGCATGGGTCAGGGGCAGATGACCGCAGACGACTGCGTGGATCTGGTGCTGACCAACGCGCTGATCGTCGATCACTGGGGGATCGTGAAAGCCGATATTGGCGTCAAGAACGGGCGGATCTTTGCCGTCGGTAAAGCCGGGAACCCGGACATCCAGCCCGGTGTGACGATCCCGATTGGCGCGGCGACGGAAGTGATTGCCGCCGAAGGGAAGATCGTTACCGCTGGCGGGATCGACACCCACATCCACTGGATCTGCCCGCAGCAGGCGGAAGAGGCGCTGGTCTCCGGCGTCACCACCATGATCGGCGGCGGCACCGGTCCGGCGGCGGGCACCAACGCCACCACCTGCACGCCGGGGCCGTGGTATATCGCCCGCATGCTGCAGGCTGCCGATACGCTTCCGGTGAATATCGGCCTGCTCGGCAAGGGGAACGGCTCCAACCCGGCGGCCCTGCGCGAGCAGATTGCCGCAGGCGCCATCGGGCTGAAGATCCACGAAGACTGGGGCGCCACGCCTGCGGCGATCAACTGCTCGCTGGAGGTGGCCGAAGAGATGGACATTCAGGTGGCGCTGCACAGCGACACGCTGAACGAATCCGGATTTGTCGAAGATACGCTGGCCGCCATTGGCGGGCGCACCATCCACACCTTCCACACCGAAGGGGCGGGCGGTGGCCACGCGCCGGATATCATCACCGCCTGCGCGCACCCGAATATTCTGCCCTCTTCCACCAACCCGACCTTGCCCTACACGGTGAACACCATCGACGAGCATCTCGACATGCTGATGGTTTGCCATCACCTCGATCCGGATATCGCAGAGGACGTGGCGTTTGCCGAATCCCGCATTCGTCGGGAGACCATCGCCGCGGAAGACGTGCTGCACGACATCGGCGCGTTTTCGCTCACGTCGTCAGACTCGCAGGCCATGGGCCGCGTCGGGGAAGTGATTATCCGCACCTGGCAGGTCGCGCACCGCATGAAGGTCCAGCGCGGCGCGCTGCCGGAAGAGACCGGCGAAAACGACAATTTCCGCGTCAAGCGCTACGTCGCCAAATACACCATTAACCCGGCGCTGACCCACGGTATCGCCCATGAAGTCGGTTCGATTGAGGCGGGCAAGCTGGCAGATCTGGTGGTCTGGTCCCCGGCGTTCTTCGGCGTCAAGCCCGCCACCATCGTCAAGGGCGGGATGATCGCCTGCGCGCCGATGGGCGACATCAACGCCTCGATCCCCACGCCGCAGCCGGTGCATTACCGCCCGATGTTTGGATCGCTGGGCGCCGCGCGCCACGCTACGCGGCTGACGTTTATCTCGCAGGCCGCCAGTGCGAACGGCATCCCACAGCAGCTCAGTCTGCAGAGCGCCACGGCGGTGGTAAAAGGCTGCCGGACGGTGAAAAAGGCCGACATGATCCATAACGCTCTGCAACCGAACATCACCGTTGATTCGCAAACCTACGAGGTGCGCGTCGACGGCGAACTGATTACCAGCGAACCGGCTGACGTTCTGCCGATGGCGCAACGCTATTTCCTGTTTTGAGGAGTAATGATGATTTATCTGACCCAACGTCTGGACCACGCGCACCCGACTACCGCCAGCGTCACGCTGCCGATTGACGTACGGGTGAAAAGCCGCGCCCGCGTAGCGCTGAACGACGGCCGCGAAGCCGGGCTGATGCTGCCGCGCGGCCTGCTGCTGCGCGGGGGGGACCTGCTGACCACCGACGACGGCAGCGAAGTGATCGAAGTGATCGCCGCCCCGGAGTCGGTCTCCGTGGTGCGCTGTGCCGATCCGTTCCTGCTCGCCCGCGCCTGTTACCACCTGGGCAACCGCCACGTGCCGCTGCAGGTGATGCCCGGCGAGCTGCGCTATCACCACGATCACGTTCTCGACGACATGCTGCGCCAGTTTGGGCTGGAGGTGACCTACGCCAGCCTGCCGTTTGAACCGGAAGCGGGCGCGTATGCCAGCGATGCCCATAGCCATTCTCACGCCCATTCACATTAAGGATCCATCATGCGCAAGTTACTCCCCCTGTTACTGCTGGCTTTTTCCGTTCCCGCGCTCGCGCATCCCGGCCACGGTGCCGACAGCTTTCAGGCCGGTTTTTTCCATCCGCTGACCGGGCTCGATCACCTGCTGATGCTAGCGGGCGCAGGCGTGCTCTCGGCGCTGAGCGGCCGCAAGCTCCTGCTGCCGTTTGCCACCCTCGGGATGATGCTTGTCGGCGCCATCGCAGGCAGCCTGCTCGGCGGCTTTAGCGGCATGGAGATGCTGATTATCGCCTCGCTGGCGGTCAGCGGCGTGATGATGTTTAAGACTGAAAACCGTCTGCTGCTCGCGGTGCCTGCCCTGGCGATGTTCCACGGCTGGGCGCACGGCGTGGAGATGTCCGGCCATAGCTTCTGGCTGTTCACCAGCGGGTTTATGTTCGCCAGCGCCACGGTGCTGTGCGCCAGCTTTGCCGCTGGGCTGCTGCTGCGCCGTCACGACGGTCTGCGTAAAACCTTCGGCGGCGGGCTGATCGTCTCCGCCCTGCTGGCGCTGATGAGCTGATGGAGCACGCCCGCCAGTGGCTGCGCCTGATGCAGCTCTCCAGCAGCAGCCTGCCGGTCGGGTCGTTTACCTGGTCGCAGGGGCTGGAGTGGGCCGTGGAGGCGGGCTGGGTCGCGAACGCCGACGCCTTTAAACGCTGGCAGATCCAGCAGATGGAGCAGAGTTTTTTCTGCGTCGATCTGCCGCTGTTTCACCGTCTCTGTCAGGCCTGCAATCGGCACGATCTGGCGACGGCCAGACGCTGGACGGCATACCTGCTCGCCTGTCGGGAAACGCGCGAGCTGCGCGAAGAAGAACGCAACCGCGGAGCGGCCTTTACGCGTCTCATCAAAAGCTGGGAGCCGGACTGCCCGGCAGAATGGCTGGCGCTGTGCAGGCAAAGCCAGCTCTGCGGCATGGCGTGGCTCGGCGTGCGCTGGGGCATTGACGTGCGCGAGCTAGCGCTGAGCCTCGGCTACAGCTGGATTGAGAGCGCGGTGATGGCGGGCGTCAAGCTGGTGCCGTTTGGGCAGCAGGCGGCGCAGCAGCTGATTATCGAGCTGAGCGACCATTTTGCCGCCGGGCTTGAACAGGCCTTTTTACGTCGCGACGACGCGCTGGGGGCCGCTACGCCGCTGTCCGCCATCGCCTCCGCGCGCCACGAAACCCAATATTCACGACTATTCCGTTCCTGAGGAGTCAACATGGCTGATTACAAACATCCCCTGCGCGTGGGCGTGGGTGGCCCGGTAGGGTCGGGCAAAACCGCGCTGCTGGAAGCGCTCTGCAAGGCAATGCGCGACACGTATCACCTGGCGGTGGTGACCAACGACATCTACACCAAAGAGGATCAGCGCATCCTGACCGAGGCGGGCGCGCTGGCGCCGGAGCGCATCGTGGGCGTGGAGACCGGCGGCTGCCCGCATACCGCCATCCGCGAAGACGCCTCGATGAACCTGGCGGCGGTGGAAGCGCTCAGCGAGAAGTTCGGCAATCTGGATCTGATCTTCGTGGAAAGCGGCGGGGACAACCTGAGCGCGACCTTCAGCCCGGAGCTGGCGGATCTGACCATTTACGTGATTGACGTGGCCGAAGGGGAAAAAATCCCGCGCAAGGGCGGGCCGGGGATCACCAAGTCCGATTTTCTGGTGATCAACAAAACCGATCTCGCGCCGTACGTGGGGGCGTCGCTGGAGGTGATGGAGCGCGACACCAACCGCATGCGCGGCGAGCGTCCGTGGACCTTTACCAACCTGAAGGCGGGAGACGGTCTGGGGACGATTATTGCGTTTCTGGAAGAGAAAGGGATGCTGCGGGTGTAGTGCGGGTTATTGCCGGGTGGCGGCTTCGCCTGACCCGGCCTACGGTTTTGTAGGCCCGGTAAGCGCAGCGCCACCGGGCAAAAAAACTCACGCCTCAGGCAGTTCCGCCAGCGGCCAGCGCGGACGCACGGACACGCTCAGGTCAGACGTTGCGCCAGCGTTCAGGCGCACCATACCGGCGTAGGCAATCATCGCCCCGTTATCGGTACAGAATTCGGGACGGGCGTAGAACACTTCCCCACGACGCTTTTGCATCATCTCGGCGAGCTTCGCGCGCAGCGTGCGGTTGGCGCTGACGCCGCCCGCCATCACCAGACGCTTGAAGCCGGTCTGATCCAGCGCGCGCTTGCACTTGATCATCAGCGTATCCACCACCGCATCTTCAAACGCGCGGGCGATATCGGCGCGGGTCTGCTCGCTGTCGTCGTTATTGCGGATCGTGTTGGCCGCGAAGGTTTTCAGCCCGGAGAAGCTGAAGTCCAGCCCCGGACGGTCGGTCATCGGACGCGGGAAGACAAAGCGCCCTTCCGTTCCCTGCGCAGCCATTTTGGACAGCATCGGGCCGCCTGGGTAATCCAGCCCCAGCAGCTTGGCGGTTTTGTCGAACGCTTCACCGGCAGCGTCGTCGATTGACTCGCCCAGCAGCTCGTACTTGCCAATGCCCGTGACGCTAATCAGCTGCGTATGGCCGCCGGAGACCAGCAGCGCCACAAACGGAAATTCAGGCGGATTCTCTTCCAGCATCGGCGCCAGAAGGTGCCCTTCCATATGGTGAACCGGGATGGCCGGCACATCCCACGCGAAGGCCAGCGAACGGCCAACGGTCGCACCGACCAGCAGCGCGCCGACCAGACCCGGCCCCGCAGTGTAGGCTACGGCATCAATATCGGTTGAACTCAACCCGGCCTCTTTCAGCGCCGCCTGAATCAGGGGAACCGTTTTACGCACGTGGTCACGAGAGGCCAGTTCAGGCACGACGCCGCCGTAGTCAGCGTGCAATTTCACCTGACTATACAGTTGGTTGGCCAGAAGCCCTTTTTCGTCGTCGTAAATGGCGATGCCGGTTTCATCGCAGGATGTTTCAATACCCAGTACACGCATGACTTGTTTTACCTCGTTTCAATACCGCGCAGTGTAGAGCCTGGGCGGGTTGATGTAAAACTTTGTTCGCCCCAGGAAGAAGGCTCGTGTATACTCCTCACCCTTATTAAAGTCCCTTTCAAAATCGCATCGGTGCTTTACAAAGCAGCAGCATTTGCAGTAAAATTCCGCACCATTTTGAAATAAGCTGGCGTTGATGCCAGCGGCAAACCGAATTTATTAAAGGTGAGAGTTACATGCCGGTAATTAAAGTACGTGAAAACGAGCCGTTCGACGTAGCACTGCGTCGCTTCAAACGTTCATGCGAGAAAGCAGGTGTTCTGGCTGAAGTTCGTCGTCGTGAGTTTTATGAAAAACCAACGACCGAACGTAAGCGCGCTAAAGCTTCCGCTGTGAAACGTCACGCGAAGAAACTGGCTCGCGAAAACGCACGCCGTACTCGTCTGTACTAATTGGTTGAGGGCCTCAGCCCTCAATTGACAGACAGAGTAGTAGTCGTAAGGCCGTGCTTCCGGAAGGAATGCGCGGCTTGTTTTCGTTTATAAGTCGCTTAAATTTTTGGGGCATATGGCCGGAAGAATCCCACGCGTTTTCATCAATGACCTGCTCGCCAGAACCGACATCGTCGATCTCATCGACGCGCGGGTAAAGCTGAAGAAGCAGGGCAAGAATTACCATGCGTGCTGTCCGTTCCATAACGAAAAAACCCCCTCCTTCACCGTAAACGGTGAAAAGCAGTTTTACCATTGCTTCGGCTGTGGTGCTCACGGTAATGCCGTCGATTTTTTAATGAACTACGACAAGCTCGAGTTCGTTGAAACCGTCGAAGAGCTGGCGGCAATGCATAACCTTGAAGTGCCGTATGAAGCTGGCAGTGGGCCAAGTCAGATCGAGCGCCATCAACGGCAAACGCTGTATCAACTGATGGATGGCCTGAATTCGTTTTACCAACAGTCTCTTAAGCACTCTGCGGCTGAACCTGCGCGTCAGTATCTGAACAAGCGCGGACTGAGCGACGATGTCATTGCGCGTTTCGCTATTGGCTACGCCCCGCCCGGCTGGGACAACGTGTTAAAGCGTTTTGGCGGCAATAGCGAAGATCGTAAGTCTCTCATCGATGCAGGCATGCTGGTCACCAACGACCAGGGACGAAGCTACGACCGCTTCCGCGAACGGGTAATGTTTCCAATCCGCGACAAGCGAGGCCGGGTAATTGGTTTTGGTGGTCGCGTGCTGGGTGATGCCCTGCCGAAGTACCTCAACTCCCCGGAAACCGATATTTTCCATAAGGGCCGCCAGCTTTACGGCCTTTATGAGGCGCAGCAGGATAACGCGGAACCTCCGCGTCTTCTGGTCGTCGAAGGCTATATGGACGTCGTTGCGCTGGCGCAGTACGACATTAACTACGCGGTTGCGTCGTTAGGAACGTCCACGACGGCGGATCACATCCAGCTGCTGTTCCGCGTGACCAACAACGTGATTTGTTGTTACGACGGAGACCGCGCCGGACGCGATGCCGCCTGGCGCGCGCTGGAAACCGCGCTACCCTATATGACCGACGGGCGTCAGTTGCGCTTTATGTTCCTGCCCGACGGTGAAGACCCGGATACGCTGGTGCGTAAAGAGGGCAAAGCGGCGTTTGAAGCGCGGATGGAGCAGGCACAGCCGCTCTCCACGTTTTTGTTTAACAGCCTGATGCCGCAGGTTGATTTGAGTACCCCTGACGGGCGCGCGCAGCTCAGCACGCTGGCGCTGCCGTTAATCAGTCAGGTGCCCGGCGAAACGCTGCGCATCTACCTGCGTCAGGAGTTAGGCAACAAGCTCGGCATTCTGGATGACAGCCAGCTTGAACGTTTAATGCCTAAACAGGCTGAAAACGGTGCGGTTCGCCCCGCGCCTCAGCTAAAACGCACAACCATGCGTATACTGATAGGGTTACTGGTACAAAACCCCGAGCTGGCGCCACAGGTGCCGTCGCTGGCGGGTTTGAACCACGAAAAATTGCCCGGGCTTGGCTTATTTTCAGAACTGGTCAACACCTGTTTGTCTCAGCCAGGTCTGACCACCGGACAACTTTTAGAGCATTATCGCGGCACAAAAGAGGCCGCTACCCTTGAAAAATTGTCGATGTGGGACGATATAGCAGATAAGGACATTGCAGAAAAAACGTTCACCGACTCACTCAACCATATGTTTGATTCGATGCTTGAGCTGCGCCAGGAAGAGTTGATAGCTCGCGAGCGCACACACGGTTTGAGCAGCGAAGAACGCCGGGAGCTCTGGATGATTAACCAGGAACTGGCGAAGAAATAAATAAATTTAACGGCTTAAGTGCCGAATATCGATCGGGAAGCCCCCGGCAGCCGCACTGAGAGGCAGCGGCAAAAATATAAGTACGCCCTCGCTTTAAAGGTTGGCAGCCCCATCGCCGACACCAATCAAACGAATTAAGTGTGGATACCGTCTTATGGAGCAAAACCCGCAGTCACAGCTGAAACTTCTTGTCCAACGTGGTAAGGAGCAAGGCTATCTGACCTATGCCGAGGTCAATGACCATCTGCCGGAAGATATCGTCGATTCAGATCAAATCGAAGACATCATCCAAATGATCAATGACATGGGCATTCAGGTGATGGAAGAAGCACCGGATGCCGATGATCTGTTGCTGGCTGAAACCTCCAACAACACTGACGAAGATGCGGAAGAAGCTGCTGCACAGGTACTGTCCAGCGTGGAATCTGAAATCGGGCGTACCACTGACCCGGTCCGCATGTACATGCGCGAAATGGGTACCGTTGAACTGTTGACCCGCGAAGGCGAAATTGACATCGCAAAACGCATCGAAGACGGGATCAACCAGGTTCAGTGCTCTGTTGCCGAGTACCCGGAAGCGATCACCTACCTGCTGGAGCAGTACGATCGCGTTGAAGCGGAAGAAGCGCGCCTGTCTGACCTGATCACCGGTTTTGTCGACCCGAACGCTGAAGAAGATATGGCACCTACCGCCACTCACGTCGGTTCTGAACTGTCTCAGGAAGAGATGGATGATGACGAAGACGAAGATGAGGAAGAGAGCGACGACGACAGCGCCGATGATGACAACAGCATCGACCCGGAACTGGCGCGCGAGAAGTTTGCCGAGCTGCGTACTCAGTACGAAGTGACGCGTGATACCATCAAAGCGAAAGGCCGCAGCCACGCAGCCGCTCAGGAAGAGATCCTGAAACTGTCTGAAGTGTTCAAACAGTTCCGCCTGGTGCCAAAACAGTTCGACTACCTGGTGAACAGCATGCGCGTGATGATGGATCGCGTACGTACCCAGGAACGCATCATCATGAAGCTGTGCGTTGAGCAATGCAAAATGCCGAAGAAGAACTTCATCACCCTCTTCACCGGCAACGAAACCAGCGAAACCTGGTTCAACGCGGCTATCGCGATGAACAAGCCGTGGTCTGAAAAACTGCACGACGTGAAAGAAGACGTGTATCGCGGCCTGCAGAAGCTGCAGCAGATTGAAGAAGAGACCGGCCTGACCATCGAGCAGGTTAAAGATATCAACCGTCGCATGTCCATCGGTGAAGCGAAAGCCCGCCGTGCGAAGAAAGAGATGGTTGAAGCGAACCTGCGTCTGGTTATCTCTATCGCCAAGAAATACACCAACCGCGGTCTGCAGTTCCTGGATCTGATTCAGGAAGGCAACATCGGTCTGATGAAAGCGGTAGACAAGTTTGAATACCGTCGTGGTTACAAGTTCTCCACCTACGCAACCTGGTGGATCCGTCAGGCTATTACCCGCTCTATCGCGGATCAGGCGCGCACCATCCGTATTCCGGTGCATATGATTGAGACGATCAACAAGCTCAACCGTATTTCCCGCCAGATGCTGCAGGAGATGGGTCGCGAGCCGACGCCGGAAGAGCTGGCCGAGCGCATGTTGATGCCGGAAGACAAGATCCGTAAGGTGCTGAAGATCGCCAAAGAGCCAATCTCCATGGAAACACCAATTGGTGATGATGAAGATTCGCATCTGGGTGATTTCATCGAGGATACCACCCTCGAGCTGCCGCTTGACTCTGCCACCACCGAGAGCCTGCGTGCCGCAACGCACGATGTTCTGGCTGGCCTGACCGCCCGTGAAGCGAAAGTGCTGCGTATGCGTTTCGGTATCGATATGAACACCGACCACACGCTGGAAGAAGTGGGTAAACAGTTCGACGTTACCCGCGAACGTATCCGTCAGATCGAAGCGAAGGCGCTGCGTAAGCTGCGTCACCCAAGCCGCTCTGAAGTGCTGCGTAGCTTCCTGGACGACTAATCTGTTCTGACAGTGAAAAAGCTCCCCTCGGGGAGCTTTTTTTATTGCCTCGACCTGTGGGAAAGGGTCAAGGTGAGGGCATCAGGCCGCAGAGGAGCTAAAGCCCCCGTACCATCAGCGCCTCATCCAGCTCCCGATACGCCTCTACCAGCTTGTCCAGCGTCGCCCTGTTGAGCCCGCTCGGGTTCGGCAACACCCACACCTGCGTAACGCCAATCATGATGCTCTGCTTACCCCACTTAGCCCCGCGCTGGCTGAATGCCTGCTCGTAAGCCTGCTTGCCGAGGATCGCCAGCGCGGCCGGCTGGTAGTCTTCAATCTTCTTCACCAGCTCCCGCCCGCCGCTGCGCAGTTCATGCAGGTTGACCTCGCTTGCCTGTACAGTCGGCCGCTCGACCAGCATGGTAATTCCGCAGCGCGTGTCCAGCAGATGCTGCTCCTCTTCGGGCTTGAGTAACCTGTCGGTAAACCCGGCCTGGTAGATCACCTTCCAGAAGCGATTGCCCGGATGGGCAAAGTGAAAACCGGTGTGCGCCGAGGACTTGCCCGGGTTGATTCCGCAGAACACCACCCGCAGGCCAGGGGCCAGAATGTCGTTGATCATCTTTACTCCCGCTGATACATCGTTATGGAAGTATAAAGGATTGATAATGCGTTGTTTATAAAAACAGCAGGCAGGTGTGAATGGCTGGATTGCTGCGGGGAGTTACTTTATAATTCACCGCCACGGCCCCTTAGCTCAGTGGTTAGAGCAGGCGACTCATAATCGCTTGGTCGCTGGTTCAAGTCCAGCAGGGGCCACCAAATTTTAGCAGTACATACATATAGTTAGGCCACTCACGCGAGTGGCCTTTTTGTTTATTTAAATCCCGTTGGCAGCGAAATGGCAGCAGGAGTTCCATAAAAAAACCCGCCAGCAGCGGGCTAGTACGAAAGTTGTTGATGCAACCCCTTCGGATGCAGAGGTTATGATGCGCGGGGGCAACATCCTTGTACTCCAGCGCATTCCTGGACACACTGATATTAAGGTAACGATGCGCTACGCTTACTTTGCACCTGACCACCTGAACGAAGCGACATTGCTCACCCCACCAACAATTTTATAAAGCATTGTTTTTAGAAGACAATATATGGAATGGGATACATTATTAGTATTGATCTGTGTATTTCTTTGCGGATTGTGGATGATTTTTCATTCAGCAAAAGCTCTTAGAAGTGGGGTCTTCGTCGGTTGGTATAAAGGCACATATGAAAACTACTACATCTACCGATCCGAAACACCTATCTACTTCTACTGGTATAACACTGTGTTTTCGCTGTTCGGCTCCTTTATGATTGGTTTAGCCCTTTACCTATTGAATGGCTATTATCATTTTTTACAGGCATCGTTGGCAGCAAACCTATTCACTATGCTTTCATATTTGACATTATTCGATGCAAAAACCCATTAAAAATAAACTAACTCATTGTTTTATAAATCTTTAAAATGGAGCTCAGTATCGCCAGGTCGCGGGTTCTAGTCCAGCAGGGGATACCAAATTTAAGCTGTAGAATCATATGATTAAGCCACTCGATTGAGTAGCTTTTTTGTTGGCTGAATAACGGGTGCCCCCTTGTTGTCCCCTGAGTTTTCCCCCAAGCATTTGCCAGGTTACACCCCGCCTCTGATTTTTGCTGCACCCTATGCAAGCACATACGGAATCAATCACACGTAGTCCGGCCTGCCGCTCACCCTCACAAACCCTAAAAACTAAAGAAATCCCCCATCGCGCCGATCATCATCCGTGTGTATTATTTCCTGTGGCTTTTACAACAACTAACCTTAACTCAAATACTTAAGCGCCAAAGCGAAAGGCATCATGAGCACACCGATCAAACGGCTAGAAATCATTAAAAATGCCATTGAGCTGGAAGATGACGACATCATCCAGAGCCAGCTGACACGCCTGAAAAATGAAGCGCTTGACGATGAGCTACAGGCAATCGTCGTGGCGCTTGAGGAGAAGAACTACACCGCGGCCATGGCGGCCATTACCGCCTGGCTGCAGGGCCAGCGCGCCGTGACGCCGTGGCGCGATCCGCAGGTGGCGGCCAGCAAGCTGGAACTGAAGGCGCTGGAAGAGCGTCTGCGCGATCTGATTGACCGCCGCAACGCGCGGGTGCAGCAGCTTGATGAGTTCAACGATCTCTATTTCTCCCGCCTGGGGCCGCTGATGCAGCAGATCCTCGCCCTGCGTAAAACGCTGGCGGAGCTGAACCTGCGTCGTCAGCAGGCGGAAGCGCGTCGGCGCGAGGAGGATTACCGTCGCTGCCAGCACTATATGGCGCAGGCGGTAGAGGTGCTGGCGACGCTCACCCAGCGCTGGCGCGATCTCCCGGCCGACTCCGTCCAGGCCGCTGAGGCGCGTAAGCATCTGGAGCAGCAAAGCAATCTGATTGCCAACCTGCTGGCCGAAGCGCTGGAGCTGGAGAGCGGCTTAACGCGCGAGGAGGAGCCTGCGCGTCAGGCTCGCGACGAGGCCAACGAAGAGTACGAGAAGTATCGCGAACAGCATCACGATGCCGAAGTGCGGCTGCGCAAAGGTAAGCATCTTTCACAAGAGGACCAGAACGAACTCAAGCGTCTCTGGCGGCAGGCGAGCAAGCTCTGCCACCCGGATCTGGTGGCGGACGATCTGAAAGAAGAAGCCAACAGCATGATGGTACAGCTTAACCAGGCGAAGCAGCGCGGCGATGTGAAAGCCATTCGTTCGCTGGTGGCCCGCCTGCAGCAGGGCTTCGAGCCATTGATGGCAAGCGACAGGCTGAACGATCTGGAACGTATCCGCAAAAAAATGGCGCAGGTTCGCGAGCAAATCGACATTTTAGTGAACGAGCTGGCGGAGCTGGAGAAAGAGGAGTCCTGGCTGCTGGTCTCGTCGTTGAGCAATATGGAAGCGTACTTTGCTCAGCAGGAGAAAGCGCTGCACGAGGTCCGCGCCTCGCTCGAACATCAGGTGAGCGAAGCGCAGCTGGATTCAGCAGCCTGATTATTTGGCGTGCCAGTATGCGCTGGCACGCACCAGCTGTGGGTCAATCGCGTCGGTTTCAAACTGACGGTTCAGGCGTTTCACCACCTTCCCTTCCCCGGTCAGCCAGATAAAGTAATCGTCCTCCGGAACGCTCAGCGCCGCCAGATGGTCAGCGACTGCCTGCTCGCTGTGGCCCACCACCCACGTGATGTTGAACGCGCTCAGGTGCGCCAGATAGTCCTGGTACGATTCATCCCCAACCGTCACGACCGCGTGTATGTCCGGGCGAACCGGCAGTTGAGCAATGCTCTCTAAGCGTCGGCGCAGCGCGGGCATGCCGGATTCATCGCACACGTACAGCTGCCAGGCGTAATCCTCCGGCACCACCAGCGAACCGCGCGGGCCGCCAATGGTCAGCTTGTCTCCCGCTTTCGCCTCAACCGCCCAGCTGCTGGCAATGCCGCCGTCATGAATGAAGAAATCGAGCATCAGCTCATGACGGACCTCATCATAGAGCGGCGTATAGTCGCGCGCCTGCGGACGCACGCCGTCGCCCCAGTCGATGCCTTCATCGGTGACCACCGGTGGCGTAAACGTTGTCCCGGGTGCCGGGAAAAAGACTTTGGTATGGTCGTCGAAACCGCGGGAGCTAAAGCCCTCCAGCGCCTCGCCGCCTAGCACAATGCGCTGAAAACCCGCGCTTACGCGCTCAACGCGGAGCACCGTCAGCTCGCGAAAACGCAGGTCATTACGAACACGCTGTGGATAACGAGTAGATGCCATTTTTAGACCCTTTTCTGGTGAATACGATATATCTAAATCAATTTTCAAATGATAATGATTACTAATAAGGAAAAATGCAAGATCTTTTAGATTGCATCTGAATATATCTTAGATATAGTTTAGATATATCAAAAAAAGGGAATACTATGCGACACGAACACGAGGGCGGCGGACGTCGGCCGCGCTTTTTCGGCCACGGCGATTTGCGGCTGGTGATTCTGGATATCCTGACCCGCAACGCGAGCCACGGCTATGAGCTGATTAAAGAGATCGAGAACCTGACCCAGGGGAACTACACCCCGAGCCCGGGCGTCATCTATCCAACCCTGGATTATTTGCAGGATCAGGCGTTTATCACCATTACAGAAGAAGAGAACGGGCGTAAGCGCATTGCGATTACCGCTGAAGGACAACACTGGCTGGACGAAAATCGGGAACAGCTGGAACAGATCCAGGTGCGTATCAAAGCGCGCAGCGTCGGCTTTCAGCTGCGCAAAAACCCGCAGATGAAGCGGGCGCTGGATAACTTCAAGGCGGTATTAGACCTGAAGGTGAATCAGGGAGAGCTCAGCGACGCGCAGCTTAAGCAGATTATCGGCGTAATCGACCGCGCGGCGCTGGAGATCTCCCAGCTGGATTAAGCCGGTGCGTGCTCGCTCACGCGGAAGACGCGTACCAGCTCTTTCAGGTGCATCGCCTGTTCGTTAAGCGATGCCGCCGCCGCGACGGATTCCTCCACCAGCGCGGAGTTTTGCTGGGTAGTGGCATCAATCAGGCCAATCGCGCTGTTGATCTGCGAGATCCCCTCCGTCTGCTCATGGCTGGCCTGACGGATCTCGCGCAGGATCGCATCCATCTCCTCCACGTTGCCAACCATGCCGTTAATCAGCCCACTCGCTTTTTCGACCAGGTTCATCCCGTCCTGGGTCTGGCTGGTGGAGCTCTCAATCAGCTCGCGGATTTCGCTGGCAGACGACGCGCTCTTCTGGGCAAGCTGGCGCACCTCTCCGGCCACTACCGCAAAGCCGCGGCCGTGCTCACCGGCGCGCGCCGCTTCCACCGCCGCGTTCAGCGCCAGAATATTGGTCTGGAACGCAATAGCGTCGATCAGGTCGATAATGTCGGACATCCGGTTGGAGGTCTCGTTAATCAGGCGCATTTTGCTGGTCACCTGCTTCATCATCTCACCGTTGTTTTTGACCACCGTGGCGGCATCGGCAGAAAGGTTGGTCGCTTCACCGGTATGCGAGGCGGTATTTTTCACCGTGGCGGTGATCTGCTCCATCGAGGCGGCAGTCTGTTCAACGGAGCTGGCCTGCTCTTCCGTGCGTGCGGCCAGATCCTGGTTCCCGGCGACAATCTGCGCGGCAGCGCTGGAGATATTCTCCGAGCCGGTTTGCACCTGCTGCACAATGTCCAGCAGACGCGTCTTCATCTCCATCAGGGCATGCAGCAGCAGGCCCGTTTCGTCTTTGCCGTGCGGCGTAATGCTGCCCGTCAGATCGCCCTCTGAAATGGCTTTTGCAAAATTCACCGCCTCACCGAGCGGGCGGGTGATGGCGCGCACGATAAACCAGCCAATCAGGCTGCCTGCCCCAACGCTAAAGAGCGTGAGCAGGATCAGCAGCAGACGGTTAGACCTGAAATCCCCTTCCACCTGCGTGCCCGCACGCTGCATCTCGCTGTTCTGAATGGCGATCAGCTCCTTCACCTTCGCTTTATAAGCCTGCTGCACGGTGAGGGTGGTGGTCATCATCTCCTGTATGGCGCCCGCACGGTTGTTGTTCTGCACCGCCTGCAGAATGCGGTAGCGTGAATCCAGGTACTGCTGGCGCACGCTGCGGATCTCCGCCAGCACCTGCTGAGACTGTTGATCCTGCAAGGCGTTGTTCAGCTCGCCCAGGATCACCGTGATATGCTCGCTGATCTCTTTCAGGCGCTGCTGAGATTGCCCCGTGTAGGTACCCTGCTCGTCCAGCAGCATTAGCTGTTGAGTGCTAATAAATTCCTGGAAGTTATCAATTAACTGGTTCGCTTTTACCGTAGTCGGATAGTCATGGGTAACAATGGACTGCATCCCATTATTTGCCCGGTTCAGGCTCAGCAAAGACACACTTGCGCTGATCGCCATCAGGACAATAAAGAACCCAAACGCCAGAAATAATTTCGTGCCGATCTTTACGTCATGAAAGAACATATTTTCTCCATCGATGTGATTATTTCTCAGACGATCGCTGTTATCGGTAACGATTTCGCTAACTTTATGAGTTTGATCGTTTTTTTATTTCATAATCCTCACAATGCATAGGTACAGGCTATTAATATGGCCTCATCGATCGTTACCAGACCGCCAAACGGGGTATTTTCGAAATAGCATTCTGAAAAACTGACTTAGGCAGGAATAAATAACCGAGGCACTTTCTTTAGTTATTTAATATTAAATTAACAACAAATCCCATTAATAGTCACAATCAGAAAAATAAAAAGCCGTTTATTCCCTACGGTATAAACGGCTTTTTTGGAACATGACTGACTCAATGGAGCACGGTCACCGCATCCTTAAGGCGTCCGGCGCGGTGCTTCACCATGGCAGAAATGTGCGCGCTCTCCTCGACCAGATCGGCGTTTTTCTGCGTGATGCTGTCGAGTTCAGCTACCGCGCGGGTTAGCTCTGATAAGCCGGTTGCCTGCTCGGAGGTCGCGTGGCTGATCTGGGCGATAAGCTGGGTCACGTTTTTCACCTGCACAACGATATCATCCATCGTACGGCCCGCGGCGTGAACCTGCTCAGAACCGGACTGCACCTTGCTGGCGCTGGCATCAATGAGTTTACGAATATCGTTAGCGGCACTGGCGCTGCGGCTGGCGAGATGACGGACTTCGCCCGCGACCACGGCAAACCCTTTACCCTGCTCCCCTGCCCTTGCCGCTTCAACTGCCGCGTTCAGCGCCAGAATATTGGTCTGGAACGCGATATCGTTAATCAGGGAGGTGATCGAGCCAATGCGCTGCGTGCTGTCGGCAATGTCATCCATCGTTTTAACGACGGTTTGCATCGCGTTGCCCCCTTTCGTCGCCGCGCTGCTGGCGGCCACGGAGAGTTTGTCCACCTCGGCGGCGGTTTCGGAGTTACTCTGAACGGACGCGGCCATCTGGTTCATTGTCGCGACGGTCTGCTGCACGTTCGCGACGGTCTGACGGGTCCGATCGTTCAAATCTTCATTTCCCTGCGCCAGCCTGTCGCTCCCGTCACGGACGCTCACCACCTGGCTCGACACGTCATTGATCAACCAGCGGCACATCAGGCCAAGTTGTCCTACCGCGCGCAGCGTCAGGCCCAGCTCGTCGCTGCGGTTAAGATGCTGCACGCTGTTGCGCTCGCCGGTGGCGACCTTCAGCGCCTGTCGCGCCACATTCTCTATCGGGCGGACAATCTGTTGCTCAAAGAGCAGCGTTCCCATCAGCATCACCACCGCAGCGGCGGCAAGCGGTAACCAGCCTGCGGAGGTGGCGGCCAGCGTGGCGGCGAGTCCGGCAAAGAGCACCGCCATCACGCTGCGCACGCGCCAGCGCAGCGGCATGGCCGGGAGTTTACCCAGCCAGCCCTTTCCCACCACCAGCCCTTTGTGAATACGTTTTTTACAGCGCCCGTCGTTCAGCGCCCGGTAGAGCGGCTCCACGGCGGCGATCTCTTCCGCTGTGGCTCTGGTGCGAATCGACATATAGCCCGTCACCTGCCCGCGGCGCACCATCGGCACCGCGTTAGCACGCACCCAGTAGTGGTCACCGTTTTTGCGCCGGTTTTTGACAATCCCGCTCCACGGCTCGCCCTGCTGCAGCGTGTACCACATATCGGCAAACGCAGCTTTTGGCATATCGGGATGGCGCACCATATTGTGCGGCTGGCCCGTCAGCTCATCGAGCTGATAGCCGCTCACTTGCACAAAGGTGTCGTTGGCGTGGGTGATGTAACTGTGGACGTCTGTGGTAGACATTAAGGTGGTGTCATCGTCCAGAGGATATTCATTCTGGGTGACATAGGTTGGAGAGGACATCGTGAGCATCCCTTGCAGGTTATTTGAATGTTAATTTTGTGGGTCAATGTTTTTTCGGCGGTAAACAATTTATCTTTAGTTGTTAAACTTGATGAAGATCGCAGATTTGACTTAAACCATACTTTTTGTGCGATATTTTAATTCATTGATTTCAAATACTTTCGCAAAGAAATTACCGACAAAGTATGACCTGTTAATGCCCGCTTAAGTTGCAGCGTATGCACCTCTTTAGTGCAGCGACGCTCTTCCCCCTTTCTTTATACTTGCTGCCCCGTACCGCTAAATCCCGTTTGGCTTCTTTCGGCATGATTAAATATTGTGCAACATTATTTTAACCTGGCGTTTATCCCGATTTTCGTTAAGGCCTCTGAAGTGGCGTAATCCCTGCAATACTTAAACCAGTATCATGTGATACGCGATCCCCGGGAGCACATTTTGAACAGGTTACCTTCCAGCGCCTCGGCTCTTGCCTGTACCGCGCACGCACTGAATCTCATTGAGAAGCGAACGCTTGATCATGAGGAGATGAAACAACTTAACCGTGAGGTCATCGATTACTTTAAAGAGCACGTCAATCCAGGGTTTCTGGAGTATCGCAAATCTGTTACCGCCGGCGGGGATTACGGAGCCGTAGAGTGGCAAGCGGGAAGTCTCAACACGCTTGTCGACACCCAGGGACAGGAGTTTATCGATTGCCTGGGAGGTTTTGGAATTTTCAACGTGGGGCACCGTAATCCAGTTGTGGTTTCCGCCGTACAGAATCAACTTGCGAAACAACCTCTCCATAGCCAGGAACTGCTCGACCCGCTTCGCGCCATGCTCGCGAAAACGCTGGCGGCCTTAACGCCCGGCAAACTGAAATACAGCTTCTTCAGCAACAGCGGCACAGAATCGGTCGAAGCGGCGATTAAGCTCGCCAAAGCGTACCAGTCGCCGCGCGGGAAATTCACCTTTATCGCCACCAGCGGCGCGTTCCACGGTAAATCCCTCGGCGCACTGTCGGCGACCGCGAAATCCACTTTCCGTAAACCGTTTATGCCGCTGCTGCCGGGCTTCCGCCACGTGCCGTTCGGCGACATTAACGCCATGCGCACCGTGCTGAGTGAATGCCGTAAAACCGGCGATGACGTGGCGGCGGTGATCCTGGAGCCCATTCAGGGTGAAGGCGGCATCATCCTCCCTCCGCAGGGCTATCTGCCTGCCGTGCGTCAGCTGTGCGACGAGTTTGGCGCGCTGCTGATCCTCGACGAAGTCCAGACCGGCATGGGGCGTACCGGCAAGATGTTCGCCTGCGAGCACGAAAACGTGCAGCCGGACATTCTGTGCCTGGCGAAAGCGCTCGGCGGCGGCGTGATGCCGATTGGCGCGACGGTCGCCACCGAAGAAGTCTTCTCGGTGCTGTTCGACAATCCGTTCCTGCATACCACCACCTTTGGCGGTAACCCGCTGGCCTGTGCGGCGGCGTTGGCGACCATCAACGTGCTGCTGGAGCAAAACCTGCCTGCGCAGGCGGAGCAAAAAGGCGACATGCTGCTGGACGGCTTCCGCCAGCTGGGCCGGGAATACCCTGACCTTGTGCAGGAAGCGCGCGGCAAAGGGATGCTGATGGCGATTGAGTTCGTTGATAACGAAATCGGCTACAGCTTCGCGAGCGAGATGTTCAGGCAGCGAGTGCTGGTGGCCGGAACGCTTAATAACGCAAAAACTATTCGTATTGAACCGCCGCTTACGCTGACCATTGAGCAGTGTGAGCAGGTGCTAAAAGCGGCACGTAAAGCGCTGGCAGCACTCAGAGTGCGCGTAGAAGAGATCTGATCAATCCCCCCTCTTAACCGAGGGGGATTTCATTTTTCTGGTATAAATATTACAAATTGAAATAATAGTATTATATTTCAGACATACATTTATACTTTTAAAATTATAAAGTTCCTTTTCTCTTACATGATTTTTTTTGCAACCAAACCGATATCCATACACCACCTTTATCTATTTGACCGCAAACAGGGTGCCCATTGTTAAAATCCGGTAAAAACACCACCACTCACATCATTCAAAAATATTAATTAATTCTAATATTATACCTAAAAAAAACTAACGGCATATTATACCACCATACATTGAAATAATATTTCACGACTCCTAGAATACCTGCCGCGGAACATCATAAACATGATGAAAAGAGCTTTTCAATAAGCCCGTCCATTATGCGAAATGCATATTCTAAATAACGGAACTTGTTAAACGTTATTCAAGTTCACGCTGTGAAAGCATATAGCTTTTACTCAATTTCAATTTGACAGAAAGATGTTTATTTAAAAGGATTTGTATGAAAAAGCACGTTTTAGCAATGGTCATTGCAACGGCAATGGTAAGTGGCGTAGCGATGAACGCACAGGCAGACACCGTCACGGTTTCTGGCGGTACGGTTAACTTCGTTGGCCAGGTTGTTAATGCTGCATGTTCGGTCGCAGCTGACTCCGTAGATCAGACTGTAACGCTGAGCCAGGTTCGTACTGTGAAATTGACGACAAAAGGAATGCAGGCGAACCAGAAAGAAGATTTCAAAATCGTTCTGGAAGATTGTGACACCACGGTAAGCCAGAACGCCGCTGTGATTTTCAACGGTCAGCAAGACGCAGCACTGGCAGGTTCACTGGCTAACACAGCGGGAGCTGGCTCAGCAACTAACGTCGCACTGCAACTGTTCGGACCGGATGGTAACGTACTCAATATCGGTGATACCTCCTCCAACGTGAAGCTGATCAATGGCGAGAACACCATCCCGCTGAGCGTTGACTACATCGCTACCGGTGCGGCCACGCCGGGTAACGTATCCTCGACTGCAACATTCCAGATGGTTTACTCCTGATTCGTTAGCTGCAGTAACACCCCCGGAATCTGATTCGGGGGTGTTTTGCCGATCCATCGAAACGGAGTCACTATGCGACAGGTCACCAGGCAATCAGTGCTGTTTTTCAGCGTATTGCTGTGCGTTGCACTGCCCGCCTCGGCAATTGACGACGGAAGCGTGCATTTTCAGGGGCAAGTCGTCAACACCGGCTGTTCCGTCAGTGCAGAAAGTCAGGACCAGATTGTGCGTATGGGCCAAATACGCAATAACGAATTTGCCGCAACGGGCGATTGGGCAGCACCAACAGCCTTTCAGATAACGCTAGAAGACTGCGATACCAGCGTCAGTCAACGTGCGGGCGTACTGTTCAGCGGCGAGTCCGATGCAAAAGACCCGCAAATTTTTCGCGCAGGTTATGGCGCAGGCGCAGCGCAGGGGATTGGTGTGGGAATATTTGACGCAACCGGCCATCTACTTATTCCGGATACAGCCCCGCCCTGGTACGCCCCCTTGCAGAACGGCGCCAATGTTCTGCGTTTTATGGCGAAATACCGCTCAACACAACCGCACGTTCAGGCTGGTACGGCCGACGCCCAGGTATGGTTTAACGTCGTCTACCAGTAAAACACTCAGAGGCCCGAGTGCCTCGTCATGAGAATTGAGGGAACAATGCAAATGAACACATCACCTACGTCTTTGTCTCGCCTGATGATGGCTGGTACGTTGCTGCTGACAATGGGTCTGGCAACGAATGCCTCTGCAGGTGGAATTGCTTTAGGGGCTACCCGCGTCATTTATCCGCAGGGGGATAAACAGGTTTCATTACCGGTGATCAATTCGTCGGCAGACAATACGTTCTTAATACAATCATGGGTAGCCAACGTTGAGGGTATCAAGTCACCAGACTTTATCCTTACGCCACCGTTGTTTGTTATCCACCCTAAGAAAGAGAACACGCTGCGTATTATGTATATCGGCCCCGACCTTCCTGCCGATCGCGAAACTGTTTTCTATCTGAACAGCAAGGCTATTCCGTCTGTCGATAAAAATAAGCTTCAGGGCAATACGCTGCAAATAGCAACACAGAGTGTGATTAAGTTATTCATTCGCCCTAAGAAATTAACATCCCTTTCCGTGGATGCGCCCAAAACGCTGACGTGTCGGACAGAAAATGGAAAAGTCATCATAACGAATCCATCACCGTATTACGTATCGTTGGTGCAGTTCTTTGTTGGGGGAACCCGTCTTCCCAATTCAATGGTCGCACCTAAAAACACGTTGACGGTGGATATCCCCGGCGGCGGTTCCGGCAGTGTGAAATTCCAGACAGTGAATGATTTCGGCGCAAATACCCCTACGCAGATTTGTTCCCATTAACAACCTGAAATGAAATAGCAGACCTGCATTTTGTCTTCAAGGAAGGAAGTACTTAGCATTTACTGCAGGGAAAAGAGATGAAACGTAATACTTCACTGATTTTTAGCACATTTTCTTTAACATCCCTTACGCCAGTGGCGATGGCGATAGCAGGATTGCTATCGCCATCAGATGCAAGTGCAGAATATTTTTTCAACCCGGCATTTTTGTCTAGCGATCCCTCTGCCGTTGCTGACCTGTCGCGGTTTTCCACCAATGGCCAGGCACCAGGCGTTTATCGTGTCGATCTCTGGCTTAACGGGGCGTTTGTGGCGACTCGCGATATCACCTTTACGGCAAGAAATACCGCGTCGACGGCACAACCGCAGGCGGATGATACCGGTCTGACCGCCTGTTTATCAGCAAAAGCACTGGAAAACCTGGGCGTTAACCTTCAGGCGTTCCCTGCGCTGACGGCGGAAAAGACGGACAGCTGTATTGATATTGCGTCAATCATTCCCGCCTCATCAACTACCTTTGATTTTGAGCATCAGCGGCTGGATATCAGTATCCCGCAAGCCGCCCTGAGGAATAGCGCACGCGGATACATTCCGCCTGAACAATGGGATGAAGGCATTAATGCCCTCCTGCTGAATTATAACTTCACCGGCTCTCGTAGCCGCGATCGGGGGGAGAGCAACTCAACCAGTAAAAGCTATTTCCTCGGGCTTAACAGCGGGTTGAACCTTGGCCCGTGGCGGTTAAGGGATTACTCAAGCTGGAATTATCACAACAGCGATGACTCACGCAGCGACAACTGGCAGCACATTAATACCTATGTTGAACGCGCGGTCATTCCGCTGAAAGGAAGACTGACGCTGGGCGACAGCTACACCCCATCAGACGTGTTTGACAGCCTCCCTTTTCGCGGTGCGCAAATCGCCTCTGATGACAATATGCTGCCCGATAGCCTGAAGGGTTTCGCGCCCACGATCCGTGGTATCGCAAAAAGCAATGCTCAGGTAACCATTAAGCAAAATGGCTACACCATTTATCAAAGCTATGTTCCACCGGGTGCATTTGCGATTAGCGACCTGTTTCCCACCTCCTCAAGCGGTGACCTCAGTGTTGAGGTAAAAGAATCTGACGGTAGCATCAACAGCTATTCCGTGCCTTATTCCACCGTTCCCGTACTCCAGCGTGAAGGCCGCGTAAAGTACGCATTAACAGCAGCCGAATACCGCAGCAGCAGCGATCAACAGGACGAGGTTAATTTCGTTCAGGGGTCCCTAATCTGGGGGCTTTCGCATGGCTTCACGCTGTATAGCGGATCGCAGATAACCAACAATTACCACTCGCTGGCATTCGGCACCGGCCTGAATATGGGTGAACTGGGCGCTATCTCTGCGGATGTGACTCACGCGAAGAGCACGCTGGCGGATGACAGCACGCATTCAGGGCAATCGATCCGTTTTCTGTATGCAAAATCCCTTAACGGCCTCGGCACTAACTTTCAGCTGCTGGGCTACCGGTACTCGACCTCGGGATTCTATTCCCTGGATGAAACAGCCTATAAGCAAATGCGCGGCTACACAGGTGACCACGAGGACAACGATACCGAACAGCAAAATCCCTGGATGGATTATTACAATCTGTACTACACCAAGCGAGGAAAGGTTCAGTTCAACATCTCTCAGCAGCTTGGTCATGCTGGTTCGCTCTTTGTCACGGGCAGCCAACAGACCTACTGGCATACCGATGAAAAAAATACGCTACTCCAGGTAGGCTTTAGCGGAACCATTAAAGATGTGTCCTACAGCCTGTCCTACAACTACAACAAATCACCGGGCATGTCGAAAAGCGACGAGATTTACGCGCTGAATTTGTCGCTGCCATTGAGCCTGTGGCTGCGTCCACAAAACGATGTCAGCCAGAAGCATAACTATGCTTATGCCACCTACAACATCAGCACCGACAAAAAGGGTGAAACCTCGCAAAATGGCGGGATCAACGGCACATTGCTTGAGGATAACAACCTGAGCTACAGCGTTCAGGAAGGGTATTCAAGCCAGGGGACAAAATCACAAGGCTCCAGCAGCCTTGAATACGATAGCGCCTATGGCAATGCGAACGTGGGCTATAACTACAGCGGAAACGGCGACTACCAGCAGGTGAACTACGGTTTGAGCGGCGGCGTCATTGCTCACCGGAATGGCATCACCTTTAGCCAGCCACTGGGTGATACCAACGTGCTGATTGCCGCTCCGGGCGCGAGTAACGTCAAGGTCGAAAACGAGCCGGGTATTCATACCGACTGGAGAGGCTATGCCGTGGTTCCCTACGCGTCCTCGTATCATCTCAACCGCATGGCACTGGACATCAACTCACTGGCTGACGATATGGATATCGATGATGCCGTAACCAATGTGGTCCCAACCCGTGGCGCGGTTGTGCGTGCAACCTTCAAAGCCCGGCCTGGTACGCGTGCGTTAATGACCTTAACCCATCGGGGCAAACCCGTTCCTTTCGGTGCCATGGTGTCACGTGATGACAATGGCAGCGATACGATTGTGGGTGAAGACGGAGAGGTCTATCTCTCTGGCCTGAGCCCGGCGGGAACGCTGAAAATTCAGTGGGGTGAAGGGTCAGACAAGCAATGTAGCGTGAAGTATCAATTACCTGAAAGTAAACAGCCGCTGCTGCGGTTGAAAACGGAGTGTATATAAATGAAATTATGGATGATTTTATTTTATGTGGTCGGGCTGGCATTCTCACCTTATGGAATAGCCGATATTTGTAAAAATGCTAACGGTGGCATCTCGATTGTTAACTATGATTTGACCACCACGCTGAACACCAATCAGAACATTAAAGGTGGCTCCACAGAGCTGGAAAAAAATCAGGATGTGCAGGTTAACGCCACCTGTCCACCGGGTGAGTGGGAAAAACGCACCTATCGCTCCTATTTGAGCCCTTTTCCGGTCGTCAAAACGGATGGTGAATGGAAATATCTCCAGCTTGACCCGGATTATATTATTGGCGCCATGAAAATAAATGACGCAACCATTGGTGAGTTTTATCCCCCCATTGAGTACGTTCACATGGGCGGCCACGATGAGGTGGATACCGGCGGCGTTTTCCCGGTCAACGATAATGACCTGATCTTTAAATTACAAATTGTCAGGCCTTTTATCGGCACCGTGGTTATCCCGCCAAAATTGATGTTCAATGTGTACGTCACCACGACGAATAACGATCGCCTGACCAATATTGTCTACCAGATTACCTACAGTGGCGTTATTACCGTGCCGCAAAACTGCGTCATTAATGCCGGGCAAACCGTAACGGTAGATCTGGGTTCTCTTTATCACGGTGATTTTACGCGCGCCGGGCAGATGCCGGACAACGCTCAGCCCAAAACCTTTAATGTGCCCATTGAATGTAATGCTGACGTGAACTCGCCGGCACAATTAACCTTGCGCGTTATGGGCACATCGGACCCTCGCTACCCGGAAGCGCTGGCATCGGATAATCCTGATGTTGCCGTCGTGGTTACCAGTGAGCAAGACAACATACTGAAACCGAATGTCTTTTCAAGTAGCGCACCTTTTACGACTGATGAGGCGGGCAAGGCCAACGTGACGCTGAAAGCATATCCTATCAGCACAACGGGCAATTCCCCGGAACTGGGCGTGTTCACCGCTCTGGCCTTGTTACGCGTTGATTTCGCATAAGGATTGGGTGATGAAAAAGCGCTATTTTCTCCTGTTTCTGCTGGCAAATCTGGCGTTGTCCTTACAGACCGCCAGAGCAGAAAATGACAGTTTCAATGTTCAGTTTATCGGCACCATCGTGGGGGAGTCCTGCAACGTCGACACAGGCAGCGTTGAGCAGACGGTCGAACTCGGTGACTTTACCGCGGATGATTTCCCGTCGGTTGGCACCACAACGCCGGATACAAAGTTTGATATCACGTTGAAAGGTTGCACCCGCGCCATTACCGGCACCAAAGTTTGGTTTACCGGGAATGTGGATGCGAACAACCCGACATTGCTGGCACTTTCAGATAACGGAAAGGGAACGCCTGGCAGGATGGCAACGGGCCTCGGCGTTGAGCTACTGGATTCCAATCGCACCCCAATACCGATCAATAATACGGAGTCCTCGCTTTATCCGCTGCTGCCGGGGGATAACACGCTCACGTTTTATTTGCACTATAAATCCACGCTGCCCGTTGTGACGTCAGGAAATGCGACTGCCGTTATGTATTTTGACCTGCTTTATCAGTAAGGAATATGAATGAAACCGTTTCTCCGGTTATTTTTCTTCTGCATTATCCTGATGCACCTGGGCAGTGCGAGTACAATGGCGCACGACGGGACCGTTTATATTGTAGGCACCGTAAAAAGCAAAACCTGCATCATATCGCCTGATTCGGAAAATCTTATCGTTCGTATGAGCGACGTCGCCACAGGGCAATTTACGAACCAGAAAAATAATACGCCATGGGAACATTTTGCTATCAATCTTGAAAACTGCGGCGCAGGGTTGAATAACATCAGTACCCATTTTGAAGGCACACCCAATCAGGGCAACGCAGATTTGCTTTCGCTGACAGGCGGTCCGGGTTATGCCAGCGGCGTGGCTATCGGTATTTATAATCCGGACAAAACGCTTATACCGCTGGGCGATGAAAGCCAGCTGTTTACGCTGTCAAATAACCAGCTTACTGCCACCCTTGATTTTTATGCCCGTTATCTTGCTGACGGAGGCGCTGTATCGCCCGGAACAGCCAATGCTGCAGCAACCTTTATTTTGACTTATGCCTGATGACACCGTGATGAAACTGCGCATCCTGATCCCTGTTTTAGCCATCTTAACGTTCATCTCTTTTGCGCATGCAGGCGTCGTGATAGGGGGGACACGCTTCGTCTATCCTGAAAAACAGCACTCCATTACCGTTTCAGTGCGCAATAAATCCACGCTTCCCTGGCTGGTCAGCGCAAAAATTTATGCTGGCGGAAACTGGCCAGGGGCAACCTCTGCCCCCCAGGCGACCTCGGCGCTTGTTGCAACGCCCGCGCTTTTTGCACTACAGGGCGGACGCGAAAATAGCATCAGGATTTTTCGTGCCGATGAGGGTTTGCCTGCTGACCGTGAAACGCTTTTCACCCTCAGCATCTCAACCATTCCAGCCAGTAAGACCAGCAGCGACAACGTGCAAATGGCCGTACGTTCGAGCTTCAAAGTGTTCTATCGCCCTGAGGGATTAAACGGCAATCCAGAAAACGCGTATCGGGAAATCCTCTGGTCATATTCAGCAAACCAGCTCGTGGTGAAGAACCCGACCCCCTACTACGTGACGCTCTTCCAGACGCGTATTAACAACAAATCCATTGATAACGCGGGCATCATTGCCCCTTTCAGCCAGCGAACAATGGACGAGTGCCAGAAGGCGCCTCGCTGCGAAATACGCTGGCAAACCATAAACGACTATGGCCGGGTTATGCCGCCCGTGGTTAACATCCTTAATCTGAAATGAGTACCCATCATGTTTTTGATAAAGCACCCCTTCCTCGTTCTGACCGTTTTCGTCACACTGACCGCACCGGCGCTGAGCCAGGCCGCTGAGTATACCGCTGAGCAGAAGACGGAAATCGGCAAAATCGCCGAGGATTACTTTACCGCCCATCCGGAAAAAATGGGTGAAGCGATATCTATCTACCTGGCTAATCATCCTGAGTTTCTGGTTGCCGCGAGCGAAAACCTACGCCAAAGCCAGCAAGCGGCCGCGCAAAAAATGAAAGAGATGCAGGACGCAGCCAAAAAAGCGCAGTAAAGCAAAATCTAAAGCCGGGCGGACTACGCTCATCCGGCCTACAAAACCATTCCACCTTTTCCCCAAAAGCCCGGTAAGCGCAGCGCCACCGGGCAAGACCATTACTCCGGCAATAACCCGACAAAGCTGCGTTTTTTGCGCGGCTCCGACATCAGCTCCTCCAGCTTATCCACGCACGCGAGATAGTGCGGGGTTTGCTTATGCGCCAGCACCGCCTCTTCGTCTTTATAGGCTTCGTAGATAAAGAACCGGGTTTTCACCCTCGGGTCCTGCAATACGTCAAAACGCAGGTTCCCCGGCTCCTGGATTGCGCCCTCGTGGTTGGCGCGAAACACCTCCAGAAACTCGTCCACCCGCTCGGGCTTAATGTTGATCTCTACCAGCGTCACGTTCATTTTGCTTCTCCCTGTTTCTCTTCCTGCCAGAACTGGAACGCATCACGGGCATTCCAGTTCTCGTGCACCACTTTCTTCACCGCCTTCAGCATGGCGAGCGGCGCACTGGACTGGAAGATGTTGCGCCCCATGTCCACGCCGGACGCGCCCTGGTCTATCGCGCGCCAGCACATCTCCAGCGCCTCGTGCTCCGGCAGCTTTTTGCCCCCTGCGATAACGATCGGCACCGGGCAGCTGGCGGTCACTTTTTCAAAACCCTGATCCACGTAGTAGGTTTTGACGAACTGCGCCCCCATTTCGGCGGCGATGCGGCTTGCCAGCGAGAAATACCGAGCGTCACGCGCCATCTCTTTCCCCACGCCCGTTACCGCCAGCGTCGGCATGCCGTAGCGCGCCCCTGCATCGACAAGCTTGATGATGTTGTTGATCGACTGATGCTCAAACTCGCTTCCGATGTACACCTGCGCCGCCACCGCGCAGACGTTCAGGCGCAGGGCGTCTTCCATCGCCACCGCCACGCACTCGTTGGAAAGTTCGCCCAGAATCGAGTTACCGCCGGAGGCGCGCAGCACCACCGGCTTGTTCGTCGCGGCGGGCACCAGGCTCCTGAGGATGCCGCGGGTACACATCAGCACGTCGGTTTCACCAAACAGCGGCGCGATAGAGAGGTCGATACGCTCAAGGCCGGTAGTCGGCCCCTGAAAGTAGCCGTGGTCAAAGGCCAGCATCACCGTACGGTTGCTCTGCGGATTGAAGATGCGCGCCAGCCGCGACTGCATGCCCCAGTCCAGCGAGCCGCAGCCCTTCAGGGTGAACGGCACATTTTGCTGCGGCGTGCCGATGCCAAAATCCTTGCCGTCTTTGATGTCGTCTAAATCAGCCATTTGCTCCCCCGTCAGAAATCGTATTTGCTGATGTTCTCTTTGGTGAACACCACGCGTTCCGGCAGCAGCACGATGCCGTTGCCCTTCGCCTCATACTGGTAGCCCTGCACGCTGTTCGGCTCGACCTTCAGCGTCCCGATATTTTTCACGTCCACGCTGTCGCCAACGTTAAGATCGCCTTTTTTCAGCAAACGATCGGCGACATTGACCGCAATTTTGCCCTGTTGCACCACGTCCCACAGGCCGAAGGCCTTCACCGTGCCGCGCTCAACGTACGGGCGCATCACGTTCGGCGTGCTGAACCCGACAATCGCCACCCCTTCCCGCTTCAGGTTTTCTGCCGCCTGCGCGGCAGCAGGAAGCGCGTTGGCGTCCGGGGCGATGACCGCATCCAGATCCGGATAGGCTTTTAAGATCCCTTCGGCGGTCTGCAACGATTTGGTGGCGTCGTTATAGCCAAACTGGGTGGTGACGATCTGCCACTGGGGATGGTCTTTCTCGATTTTGGCCTTCGCCTCTTTCACCCACTGGTTCTGATCGGTAACGGTCGGGCTGGAGTAGAAGAACGCCACTTTCGCGTTCGGTTTGGTGACCTGCTTGCCCGCCATCTCCACCAGCAGGCCGCCCAGCTGTTCCGGCGTGCCCTGGTTGATGTAGATGCTGCGGCACTCCGGTTTGGTGTCGGAATCCCAGGTCAGGACCTTGACGCCGCGCTGCATCGCGCGCTTCAGCGCCGGACACAACCCATCCGGCGACACGGCGGAGACGATAATGGCGTTATAGCCCTGGTTGACGAAGTTATTGATGAGCTGCACCTGGCCGGAGACGCTCGGCTCGGTTGGGCCGTCGTAGGTCACGTCCACGCCAAGATCTTTCCCCGCCTCTTTCGCACCGTTGCCGCCGCTGGTGAAGAAGCCGACGCCCACCAGCTTCGGGATAAAGGCAATGCGGTCCGCCGCCTGCGCCGAAGCGAAGCTGAGGGCCATTGCCAGGACGAGCAGTTTTGTTTTCATCTTACGCTCCGGATAGTTTTCTAAAGAGAGATCGCACCCATTCGCGGTGCAGACTCAGCGAACGCCCCATCACCACCACAACCAGCAGCGCCCCCGACAGCGCGCTCGACACCTGGTTGGGGATGCCGACCATCTGTAAACCCTGTTGCAGGTACCCCACCAGCAGCGCCGCCAGCGCCGTACCGACAACCGAACCTGACCCGCCGTAGATATTGGCTCCGCCGAGCACGGCGGCGGTGAGCGCAGGCATTAAAAGATCGCGCCCCAGATCCGAACGCGCGGAGCCGAAATAGGA
This sequence comes from Enterobacter sp. HMSC16D10, assembly GCF_001807145.1. NCBI lineage: Bacteria > Pseudomonadati > Pseudomonadota > Gammaproteobacteria > Enterobacterales > Enterobacteriaceae > Enterobacter > Enterobacter sp. HMSC16D10. The sequence goes on along the minus strand of NZ_KV787911.1, from coordinate 8,312 downwards.
GACCATCACCAGCGCGGCAATCGCCGAGGCCACGCCCACCAGGCCGTACAGCACGTAGGGCATGCCGTTCACCGGCAGCGCCGCATAGCGCGCCGCGCGCGGGTTCTGCCCAATCAGGAACAGATGACGGCCAAAGCGCCCGCGGTGGGTAATAAGCCAGAAGAAGACGGTGATTACCGCGAACAAGACCAATGGGATCGGCAGACCCAACACCGTGAGGTTAGCGAACGCCGTGAAGCTGTCCGGGAAGCCGCCGATGCCCTCGTAGCCCGTCGCGCCCGCCATGCCGGAGAGCAGCAGCGCGCCGCCGCCGTAGAGGTAGAGCGTGCCGAGGGTGATCACCAGCGGGCTGATGCCGGTGTAGTGGATCAGCGCCGCGTTTACCAGCCCGCACAGCAGACCCAGCAGCAGCGTCAGCGGAACGGCGACCGCCATCGGCCACCCGGCCTGCATCATCACCCCCAGCGCGATGGCGCACAGGCCGATGGTTGAGCCGAGGGAGATGTCGATCCCGCCGCTGATAATCACCAGCGTAAGCGGCAGCGCCACGATGCCGATGCAGATAAAGTCGCTGGTGCTGAACAGCAGCATGCTGATATCGAGCATCCGCGGGTTGATGGCCCCGAAAAGCAGGATCTCCAGCACCAGCAAAATGAGCAGCGCGCTTTCCCAGTTAAGCCTCATTTACGCCACCTCTTTTTTACGTTTGGGAAAGGGGGTGACGTGCTTTCCCCCTCTGTTGCCCGGCTGGAAACGACCGTACTTCAGCGCCCGCTGATGCCGCGCCAGCGCCTGACGCAGACGCCCGTCGAGCACCAGCACGCCCAGCAGCACCAGCCCGGCGATAAAGTCGTTCCACCAGGCCGGAAGCCTGAACAGCACCAGCACGGTGTCGATTTGCGTCAGGAAGAAGGCGCCGAGTAGCGCGCCGATCAGCGTGCCCGTTCCGCCCAGCAGTGAAATGCCCCCCAGTACGCAGGCGGCGATGGCCTTCATCTCCAGCCCGCTGCCGGTCTGGTTGGGCACGAAGCCAATCTGTGCGGCAAAGACAATCCCGGCGCAGGCCGCCAGCATGCCGTTGAGGGTAAAGGCGATCATGCGGGTGCGATTCACCGCCACGCCCAGCTGGCGCGCGGCGGCGAGGTTATCCCCCACCGCGTAGAAATCACGCCCGAACGCGGTGCGCGACAGCGTCCACGCGCCGGTGACCACGATAATCAACACCACCATGCCAAGGGGCGACACGCCGATGGCCGCAGGCTCAGAGAGCGATTTCAACCCCGGCGGCAGCCCTTCAATCCACTTTCCGCCCGTCCAGAGCAGCATCGCTCCACGGTACAGCCCCAGCGTGCCGAGGGTGGCGACAATCGCCGGGATGCGTAATCCCACCACCAGAAAACCGTTGAATGCCCCCGCCAGCGCGCCAACTGACAGCGCGAAGAGAATGGAAACGGGCAGGCTGTAGCCACTGTTCAGCGCCACGCCGACGGCGATGGCGGACAGCCCGACGGTTGACCCCACGGAGACGTCGATATTGCGGGTCAGCATCACCAGCGCCGCGCCGATCGCCAGCAGGATCAGGATCTGCGAGCTGGCGAAGATCATCCCCAGCGTCTGCAAACTCAGGTACGACGGATTGAGCGCCACCAGCACGGCGAACAGCGCCAGAATGGCGAGAAACGCGCTCAGCTCGCGGTTTTTCAGTATGATCTTCATGATTGCCCTCCAAACGCCAGCGCCATCATGCGATCGAGGCTGACCGCATGGCGCGGCAGCTCGCCGCTGAGTACGCCCTGATGCATCACCAGCACGCGATCGGCAAGGCCGGGAAACTCATCAAGATCGCTTGAGATCATCAGCACCGCCACGTTCTGCGCCGCCACGCTTTTGATAAGCTGGTAGATATCGGCGCGCGCCGAGACGTCCACGCCGCGCGTCGGTTCATCGACGATCAGCAGTAACGGGTTGGCCTCCAGACAGCGTGCCAGCAGCACCTTCTGCTGGTTGCCGCCGGAGAGCGTGCGCACGGTTTGATCCGCATGGTTGAGCTTGATCCCCAGCGCCCGGTGATAGCGCTCCACCACCGCGGTCTCTCTTTTCCGCTGCTGCCAGAGCGACGGCTCGTTCAGCGCCACGGTGTTCCAGCGGATCGGCGCGTCGAGGAACAGGCCGGACACCTGCCTGTCTTCCGGCAGGTAGACCAGGCCTTTGTCCAGACGTGAACTTACCGGTGCGGCGGTGATGTCCTGGTTCTCCAGCCAGACGCGCCCCCCGCGCACAGGCCGCAGGCCATAGAGCGTTTCGGCAAACTCGGTGCGCCCGGAGCCTACCAACCCGGCCAGGCCGACGATCTCCCCGGCGTAGATCTCAAGGCTGAGATCGATAAACCCTTCCCCGGTAAGATCCTCCACCCGCAGCACCGGAAAGTCCTGCGGCTGGGTGCGACGATTGCCCGGCAGCGCCAGCCACAGCTTTTGCGTATCGCTGAGGGATTTCACGCGGCTTACCGGCGTCATGGCGGCAATCAGGGCGCTATCGTCAAACTGCGCGGTTTCACCGCTGAGCACCACCGCGCCGTCGCGCATCACCGAGACGTGGCTCGACAGCATGCGAATTTCTGGCAGCTTGTGCGAGATAAACACGATCCCGACGCCGAGCGCCTGCAGGGCGCGGATCTGACGAAACAGCCGTTCGGTTTCACCCGGCGTGAGGGAGGCCGTGGGCTCGTCGAGGATCAGGATCCGGGCGTTGCGCATTAATCCGCGCAGAATCTCCACCATCTGCTGATCCGCCACTTCCAGGGTGCTGGCGGCGGCGTCGAGGTTCAGCCGGCACTGCAGCTGCTCAAGTTTCTCCGCCAGCCGCTTTTCCAGACCGCGCTCGCGCGGCAGGCGGAACAGGATGTTTTCCCGCACCGTCAGGTTGGGGAACAGCAGCGGCTCCTGCGGCACGAGGTAAATGCCGAGCCTGTGCGCCTGCACGGGCGTCAGCCGCGCATATGACTGCCCCTCGACGGAAAGTTCACCCTCATCCGGCGTCTCGACTCCGGCGATGATCTTCATCAGCGTTGATTTTCCCGCGCCGTTCCCGCCCATCAGCGCGTGCACCTGGCCCGCAAGCAGCGTGAAATCAATGCCTTTTAGAACCGGCACGCCTGAGAACTGCTTGCTGATACTTCGCGCGTCGAGAAGTGGGGTCATCATCGCTCCGCTATTGAACAAATGATTTTTAGATTTAATAATGTTCAAAAGCGTAGACGGTGAACTATATTTACAACCGTGCAGGGATCACAGTTTTATCGATTGAGATTCAGATAAACCAGAAACGATCGAAATGATCCGTTTTGTCGCGTGGCTCACACTTTCCCTCCGCGTCATCACGAACATATGATCTAAATTTTTATAAGAGTTCAATTATGAGCGATAAACGCACTGCGGAAGAAGGACGGTTTGCCGGACTGGCGCTGGCGGAAGAGGAGCTGGTGGCGCGCGTGGCCTGGTGCTACTACCACGACGGGCTGACCCAGAACGATATCGGCGAGCGGCTCGGGCTGCCGCGATTAAAAATCTCCCGCCTGCTGGAGAAAGGCCGCCAGTCCGGGGTGATCCGCGTGCAGATTAACTCCCGCTACGAGGGCTGCCTGTCGCTGGAAACCGAGCTACAGCAGCGCTTTGGCCTGAAGCTGGTGCGCGTGATGCCTGCCCTAAATACGCCGCCGATGAACGTGCGGTTAGGCATTGGCGCGGCGCAGTCGCTGATGGGCGTGCTGGAGCCCGGCCAGCTGCTGGCGGTGGGGTTCGGTGAAACCACCATGAGCAGCCTGCAGCACCTGAGCGGCTTTATCAGCTCGCAGCAGATCCGCCTCGTGACGCTGTCCGGCGGCGTCGGGCCGTATATGACCGGTATCGGCCAGCTGGACGCGGCCTGCAGCGTCAGCATGATCCCCGCCCCGCTTCGCGTGTCTTCCGCCGAAGTGGCCGGGATCTTAAAGCGCGAGACCAGCGTGCGGGACGTGATCCTCGCCGCCACCGCAGCCGACGTGGCGGTAGTTGGTATTGGTTCAGTAAACCAGCGCCGTGACGCCACGATCCTGCGCTCCGGCTATATCAGCGAAGGTGAACAGCTGATGTACGCCCGTAAAGGCGCGGTGGGCGATATCCTCGGCTATTTCCTCAATGCCGAAGGGGAGTGCGTTGAGGAGCTGGAGATCCACAAAGAATTACTCGGCGTCTCGCTTGATGAGCTGGCGCAGCTGCCCACCATCGTTGGCGTGGCCGGCGGGGAAGAGAAAGCCGATGCGATTTATGCCGCACTGAAGGGTCGCCGTATCAATGGCCTGGTGACGGAAGAGACGACAGCCCGCGCGGTGCTGGCTCTGGCCAAATAAGAGCCCGCCTGCGCTAACAGCGAGGCAAGCTCATGAGTTACCTTTTAGCGTTAGATGCAGGGACCGGCAGCGTTCGCGCCGTGATTTTCGATTTGCAGGGCAACCAGATTGCCGTCGGCCAGGCCGAGTGGAAGCACCTGAGCGTGGAGAACGTGCCGGGCTCGATGGAGTTCGACCTCGACACTAACTGGCAGCTGGCCTGCCGGTGCATTCATCAGGCGCTTGAGCGTGCGCGCCTGAGCGCGGCGGATATTCAGTCCGTCGCCTGCTGTTCGATGCGCGAAGGGATCGTGCTGTACGACCGTAACGGCGAGGCCATCTGGGCCTGCGCCAACGTCGACGCCCGCGCCAGCCGCGAGGTGGCCGAACTCAAAGAGATCCACGACAACCGTTTTGAATCCGAAGTGTATGAGGTCTCCGGCCAGACGCTGGCGCTGAGCGCCATGCCGCGCCTGCTGTGGCTGGCGCACCACCGTCCGGATATTTACCGCAGGGCCGCGACTATCACCATGATCAGCGACTGGCTGGCGGCGAAGCTCTCCGGCGAGCTGGCGGTCGACCCGTCGAACGCGGGCACCACCGGCATGCTGGATCTCTTCTCCCGCGACTGGCGTCCGGCGCTTCTCGACATGGCCGGGCTGCGTGCCGATATTCTCTCTCCGGTAAAAGAGACCGGCACCGTACTGGGTGCTATAACCCGGGAGGCCGCGCAGCAGAGCGGCCTGCGCGAAGGCACGCCGGTGGTGATGGGCGGCGGCGACGTGCAGCTGGGCTGTCTGGGGCTGGGCGTGGTCCGCGCTGGACAAACGGCGGTGCTGGGCGGCACCTTCTGGCAGCAGGTGGTCAATCTGCCGCAGGTACGCACCGACCCCGACATGAACATCCGCGTGAATCCGCACGTCATCCCCGGCATGGTGCAGGCGGAGTCGATCAGCTTCTTTACCGGGCTGACCATGCGCTGGTTCCGCGACGCCTTCTGCGCGGAGGAAAAGCTGATTGCCGAGCGGATGGGGATGGACACCTATTCCCTGCTGGAAGAGATGGCCAGCCGGGTGCCAGCGGGCTCCCACGGGGTAATGCCAATCTTCTCCGACGCAATGCATTTCAAGCAGTGGTACCACGCCGCGCCGTCGTTTATTAACCTCTCCATCGACCCGGAAAAATGCAATAAAGCGACGCTGTTCCGCGCCCTGGAGGAGAACGCGGCGATTGTTTCGGCCTGCAACCTGGCGCAGATTTCACGCTTTTCCGGCGTGACGTTTGAGAGCCTGGTGTTTGCGGGCGGCGGGTCAAAAGGTGCCCTGTGGAGCCAGATTTTAAGCGACGTCACGGGCCTGCCGGTGCGCGTGCCGGAAGTGAAAGAAGCCACGGCGCTGGGCTGCGCGATTGCTGCGGGTACGGGCGCGGGGCTGTTTGCCGATATGGCCTCGACGGGCGAGCGGCTGGTGAAATGGAGCCGCGAGTTCACGCCAAACCCGGCGCACCGCGAGCTGTACGACGGCATGATGCAGAAATGGCAGGCGGTATATGCGGACCAGCTCGGGCTGGTGGACAGCGGACTGACCACGTCGATGTGGCAGGCGCCGGGGCTGGTGCGGGCAGCGGCGCCGTAAATAACGCCGGATGGCGCTACGCTTATCTGTCCTGGGGATTTGTAGACCCGGTAAGCGCAGCGCCACCGGGGAAGTTCTTTGAGATCTATCACAATCATTCGATCCCGCTTTTACCTTTCCGCTGCCGCTGGCTAAATTAGTAACTCATCCGACCACATAACAATAATTTTACACTGGAAGAGACTATGAGCCGCTACCCGTCGTTATTCGCCCCTCTCGATCTGGGGTTCACCACACTCAAAAACCGCGTGTTGATGGGCTCGATGCACACCGGGCTCGAGGAGCATCCGGACGGGGCCGAGCGTCTGGCAGCTTTCTATGCCGAGCGCGCGCGCCACGGGGTGGCGCTGATTGTCACCGGCGGCGTGGCCCCTTCCCCTTCCGGCGTCGGCATGGAGGGCGGTGCGGTGCTGAACGATGCAGCACAGCTGCCGCATCACCGCATTGTGACCGACGCGGTACACAACGAGGGCGGTAAAATCGCCCTGCAAATTCTGCACACTGGACGCTACAGCTATCAGCCGAATCTGGTTGCGCCATCGGCCATTCAGGCGCCGATTAACCGCTTCACTCCGCATGCTCTGAGCCACGACGAGATCCTGGCGCTGATTGACGACTTCGCCCGCTGCGCCGCGCTGGCGCGTGAGGCGGGCTATGACGGCGTTGAGGTGATGGGCTCCGAAGGCTATCTGATCAACGAGTTCCTCGCCGCCCGCACTAACCACCGCGACGACGAATGGGGCGGCGACTATGCCCGCCGCATGCGCTTTGCCGTGGAGGTGGTGCGCGCGGTACGTGAACGTGCGGGCGCGGATTTTATTATCATCTTCCGCCTGTCGATGCTCGACCTGGTGGAGGGCGGCGGCACGTTCGACGATACCGTGCAGCTGGCGCAGGCGATAGAAGCCGCGGGCGCCACGATTATCAACACCGGCATCGGCTGGCACGAGGCGCGCATCCCGACCATCGCCACGCCGGTGCCGCGCGCGGCGTTCAGCTGGGTAACGCGCAGGCTGAAAGGCAAAGTGTCCGTTCCGCTGGTCACCACCAACCGCATTAACGATCCGCAGGTGGCGGACGATGTGATTTCGCGCGGCGATGCCGACATGGTCTCGATGGCGCGCCCGTTCCTGGCCGATGCCGAGCTGCTGTCGAAAGCGCAAAGCGGCCGTGCGGATGAGATCAACACCTGCATCGGCTGTAATCAGGCCTGTCTGGATCAGATCTTCGTCGGGAAGGTCACCTCCTGCCTGGTTAACCCACGCGCCTGCCATGAAACCAAAATGCCGATCGTTTCGGCGGTCAATAAAAAACGCCTGGCCGTCGTGGGTGCTGGCCCGGCAGGCCTGGCGTTTGCGGTCAATGCCGCCTCGCGCGGGCACGGCGTGACGCTGTTTGATGCGTTGGGAGAGATTGGCGGGCAGTTTAATATCGCCAAACAGATCCCCGGCAAAGAGGAGTTCTACGAAACGCTGCGCTACTACCGCCGGATGATCGAGCTGACGGGCGTCGAGCTGCGGCTTAACCAGTTTGTCCACGCGGCGGATCTGACTGATTTTGATGAGGTGATCCTGGCGAGCGGGATCGTACCGCGCACGCCTGCGATCGAGGGTATCGATCATCCAAAAGTGCTGAGCTATCTCGACGTGCTGCGTGACAAAGTACCGGTTGGCGAGAAGGTGGCGATTATCGGCTGCGGCGGGATCGGCTTTGATACCGCGATGTATTTGAGCCAGCCGGGCGAGGCGACCAGCCAGAACATTGCTGAGTTTTGCGTCGAATGGGGCATTGATACCAGCCTCAGCCAGTCCGGCGGCATGCGCCCCGAAGGGCCGCAGCTGCCAAAAAGCCCGCGCCAGATCGTGATGCTGCAGCGTAAGGCCAGCAAACCGGGCGAAGGACTGGGGAAAACCACCGGCTGGATCCACCGCGCCACCCTGCTCTCGCGCGGGGTGAAGATGATCCCGGCGGTGAGCTACCAGAAGATCGACGACGACGGGCTGCACGTCACGATCGGCGGCGAGCCGCAGCTGCTGCGCGTGGATCATGTGATTTTGTGTGCCGGGCAGGAGCCGAAGCGGGATCTGGCGGATCCGCTGCGCGAGGCCGGTAAAACGGTGCATCTGATCGGCGGGTGCGACGTGGCGATGGAGCTGGATGCGCGGCGCGCGATTGCGCAGGGGACGAAATTAGCTCTGATGATCTAGAACATTGCCGGGCGGCGCTGCGCTTGCCCGGCCTACGGGTCCGAGGCCATTGTAGGCCCGGTAAGCGCAGAGTATGAACCGGAAACATGGGTAACACTTTAGACC
>NZ_KV787910.1:0-618 GCF_001807145.1 Enterobacter sp. HMSC16D10 | reverse complement strand
TCGCGGAAACGACGCTGCCGAGCGCGCCGGTTTTATCGGCAATGCGTGTCATCAGTCCCATGAAGCGGCTCTCGCTGTTGTCGTTGGCTTGCTGGCTCACTGCTTGACGCTGGACGGATAGCCGGCGTCTGCGGTGGCCTTGGTCAGCTTCTGTACGCTGGCCTTGGTGTCGTCAAAAGTGACGACGGCCTCGCGCTTCTCGAAGCCCACATCGACCTTGCTCACGCCTTCGACCTTGGAGAGCGCTTTCTTGACTGTGATCGGGCAGGCGGCGCAAGTCATGCCGGGAACCGCTAGCGTGACGGTCTGGGTAGCGGCCCACACCGGGGCAACAGCGGCGGCGAGGGCAAGGGAGGCAAACAGTTTCTTCATGATGAACTCCTGGTTAATAGAAAAATGGAACGACATAGGGAAATCCAAGCGCGACCAGGACCAGCACGGCCACGATCCAGAAAATCAGCTTGTAGGTGGCGCGCACCTGCGGAATCGCGCAGACCTCACCTGGCTTGCATGCCTGCACGGGCCGGTAAATCCGCTTCCAGGCGAAGAACAGCGCCACTAGCGCCGCGCCGATGAACAACGGTCGATAGGGTTCCAGCACCGTCAGGTTGCCGATCC
>NZ_KV787909.1:0-527 GCF_001807145.1 Enterobacter sp. HMSC16D10 | reverse complement strand
CGGCACCACGTCATCGTCGGACGGCCAGAACTTCAGAACCGGCAGCAAAGCAGAAAGCACTGGTCATATCAACCCGAAGTATGGAAGCAGTCCAGGACGGACTTTCTACACCCATATCTCCGACCAGTACGCGCCCTTCAGTGCCAAGGTGGTCAACGTGGGCATTCGTGATTCAACTTACGTGCTTGATGGCCTGCTGTACCACGAGTCGGACTTGCGCATCGAGGAACACTACACCGACACGGCAGGCTTCACCGATCACGTGTTTGGCTTGATGCATTTGCTGGGATTTCGCTTCGCGCCGCGTATCCGTGACTTGGGCGAAACCAAGCTATTCATCCCCAAGGGCGATGCCGCCTATGACGCGCTCAAGCCGATGATTAGCAGCGACAGGCTGAACATCAAGCAAATACGCGCCCATTGGGATGAAATTCTGCGGCTGGCCACCTCCATCAAGCAAGGCACGGTAACGGCTTCGCTGATGCTGCGCAAACTCGGCAGCTACCCGCGCCAGAACGGCTTGGCCG
>NZ_KV787908.1:0-1595 GCF_001807145.1 Enterobacter sp. HMSC16D10 | reverse complement strand
TTTTGCTCTTTAAAAATCTGGATCAAGCTGAAAATTGAAACGACACATCTTAAATGGTGTGTTCGAGTCTCTCAAATTTTCGCAATCAGAAGTGAAACATCTTCGGGTTGTGAGGTTAAGCGACTAAGCGTACACGGTGGATGCCCTGGCAGTCAGAGGCGATGAAGGACGTGCTAATCTGCGAAAAGCGCCGGCGAGGTGATATGAACCTTTGACCCGGCGATGTCCGAATGGGGAAACCCAGTGTGTTCCGACACACTATCGTTAACTGAATACATAGGTTAACGAGGCGAACCGGGGGAACTGAAACATCTAAGTACCCCGAGGAAAAGAAATCAACCGAGATTCCCCCAGTAGCGGCGAGCGAACGGGGAGCAGCCCAGAGTCTGAATCAGCTTGTGTGTTAGTGGAAGCGTCTGGAAAGTCGCACGGTACAGGGTGACAGTCCCGTACACGAAAATGCACAGGTTGTGAACTCGAAGAGTAGGGCGGGACACGTGGTATCCTGTCTGAATATGGGGGGACCATCCTCCAAGGCTAAATACTCCTGACTGACCGATAGTGAACCAGTACCGTGAGGGGAAGGCGAAAAGAACCCCGGCGAGGGGAGTGAAAAAGAACCTGAAACCGTGTACGTACAAGCAGTGGGAGCACCTTCGTGGTGTGACTGCGTACCTTTTGTATAATGGGTCAGCGACTTATATTCTGTAGCAAGGTTAACCGTATAGGGGAGCCGAAGGGAAACCGAGTCTTAACTGGGCGTTAAGTTGCAGGGTATAGACCCGAAACCCGGTGATCTAGCCATGGGCAGGTTGAAGGTTGGGTAACACTAACTGGAAGGACCGAACCGACTAATGTTGAAAAATTAGCGGATGACTTGTGGCTGGGGGTGAAAGGCCAATCAAACCGGGAGATAGCTGGTTCTCCCCGAAAGCTATTTAGGTAGCGCCTCGTGAACTCATCTTCGGGGGTAGAGCACTGTTTCGGCTAGGGGGCCATCCCGGCTTACCAACCCGATGCAAACTACGAATACCGAAGAATGTTATCACGGGAGACACACGGCGGGTGCTAACGTCCGTCGTGAAGAGGGAAACAACCCAGACCGCCAGCTAAGGTCCCAAAGTCATGGTTAAGTGGGAAACGATGTGGGAAGGCACAGACAGCCAGGATGTTGGCTTAGAAGCAGCCATCATTTAAAGAAAGCGTAATAGCTCACTGGTCGAGTCGGCCTGCGCGGAAGATGTAACGGGGCTAAACCATGCACCGAAGCTGCGGCAGCGACGCTTATGCGTTGTTGGGTAGGGGAGCGTTCTGTAAGCCGTTGAAGGTGTGCTGTGAGGCATGCTGGAGGTATCAGAAGTGCGAATGCTGACATAAGTAACGATAAAGCGGGTGAAAAGCCCGCTCGCCGGAAGACCAAGGGTTCCTGTCCAACGTTAATCGGGGCAGGGTGAGTCGACCCCTAAGGCGAGGCCGAAAGGCGTAGTCGATGGGAAACAGGTTAATATTCCTGTACTTGGTGTTACTGCGAAGGGGGGACGGAGAAGGCTATGTTAGCCGGGCGACGGTTGTCCCGGTTTAAGCATGTAGGCGGA
>NZ_KV787907.1:0-5834 GCF_001807145.1 Enterobacter sp. HMSC16D10 | reverse complement strand
AGTCAATCTGGGCCTTCATGATGCCGGTCATGGCCCCGTGACGCTCCGGAGAGCACCAGACCATGCCTTCCGACCAGAGAACCAGCTCCCGCAGCTCAGCCACTTTCGGGTGCGTCTCCGGCGCATCATCGGGCAGTGGCAGGCCGGACGGGTTGAAAATTTTCACCTCCGCGCCCATGGCCGTCAGCAGCCGGGCACCTTCTTCCGTTGTCAGCCGGCTGTAAGAGCGCGCCCGCAGCGAGCCGTAGAGCATCAGGATGCGGGGCGGATGCGTTATCTCTCTGGCCTTCAGCTTATCTTCCGTCAGCGGCGCGTCCAGGAGGGCCGGATCGATATTTTTCAGGGCATCAGTCAGGTTGTTCACAATGGGGTCTCTTCGGGAGTCTTTGCGGGTGACAGACTGCAGCTGCCGCCTGCGCAGCATTCTTCTGTCAGAAAGGCCATCAATTGCTCAAGCTGCGCATAGCAGGGCCTGCAGAACAGGGTACGACTCTGCCGTTCCTGGCTTATGAGTCCAGCGGATATCAGCGCTGAAAGATGATGGCTGAGCGTGGAGGCAGGAATCTCAAGGTGCTTCTGCAGTTCGCCAACCGGCAGGCCTTCATGACCCGCCCTGACCAGCTCCCGGTATATGCTGAGACGTGTCGGGTGGCCCAGTTCTCGAAGTGCGTTTGCAGCAGTGTTTAAATCCATAATACCTCCTTTATCTATATTTCCAGAATAATAGAAATATAGCCTGCGTCAATCGTTTCTGCCGTGAGGGTACCGCTTTCCCAATCATGCTCTGTCCGCCAGGTTATGGGGGGCAGAGCCAGAGCACTACCGAAATCCTTGCGAATACCCGTGCAGGGAATAATTTCCGCCCCCTTTATGGCCGGAAAAAAAACTGATAAACGTCGCCTTTTCAGAAGGTTGCTTTCTTAACGTGGTTTTTCGCATGGTTGGACCTCAGACCCCGATGATGACTGTATGGCCTGTTTGCGGGCCTTACGGGCTGAAAATACCAGCCTGCTGGAGCAGTCCCGATCGCTCAGAACCGGCTATGCAAAACTCTATGCCGAGGTGAAGGTTGTCCGGGATGAGAATAAAATTGTGGGCTACATCATTTCAGCGGTCGACGTCGTGGTGGCCGGTGCGGCCATCTTTGGTGGGATCGTCATGATGTCCTCAATGACGCCGGTGGGCGTGGTGGCCGGCGCGGTGATTGTCGTAAATGGCTTTAACACGATTTCACGGGAAGCCGCGCACAACCTCCTCGGTGATAAGCAGACGGAGGGAATATTCGCTGACGGCTCGATGGAGATCGCTGAATTTCTGGGCTTCAGCCGGCAGCAGGGGCTGGGGACGTATAAGGCTGTCACACTCTTCAGCGAAGTCTACGGCGCGTATGGCCTGAGGCTGAAACCCGAAGCACAACGGCTGTGGTACTGGACCAGGCCCGATTTCTTCAGGAAAGTATCCGGCACCCCCCGTCCCGCAATGGCGCTTAAAATTGCGGGATGGGGGGTTAAAGCCAAAGTGGCGCTTGATTTACTGACTATTGAGCCTTCCGGGAAATAGTCTTCTGCAGGCGGAATGCTTTCCAGCCCAGTACAGGAGGGAAGGTCACCCAGGCAATGATCAGGACTACAAGGGAACTCATGCCCCCGGAAAGAATGTGTGTCCGGCTGCCGGCAATGAGGGTGACCAGCATAACCAGAACCAGCGCGACAGTGATCCATACCGACACCCGGAAGCGCCGTGAGAGCGCATCGATGAGATGCTGCATGGTGCCTCCGCCTGCTGCAAGCCGGCCCTGTAAATTGTCCACTTCGTTCTTGCTAAAACCTGCCTCAAGCAGCTCTTTCTCACTGATAGCCATCACGTCCTCCCTAATCAGGCGAAAGTATACTGTACCAGACCAATAATCCCCAGGTGACCGGCGTAAGCATAATAAAAGAAATTACGCGGCATGAAACGCCTGCGGCCCTCCGGACAGATTTGCCTGCAGAATGAAACCACTGCCAGGGGGAATGCCAGAGTAGGCAGCGTGGCCAGTAATAATGTTTCTGCGGGCATATCCAGGAGATGCGATAACCCGTTTAAACAAATCAGTGACAGCACGGCAGTGATGGCCGCCAGACGCTGCACTTCGGGTTTTTCGTTGCCAGAAACGGTTGCCATACTGATGGCCAGCGTTATTCCTGCCAGCCCGTAGCTTGCCGGCTGCAATGGCCAAATCATGATGGCCAGGAGCAGATATCCCACAAACATTCCTTTCAGGCCGTGCTGGTACTGCAGGGCAATCAGCTGCGTGACGCCGGCAAACACGAACAGAATGTTCAGGGCCCACCAGGGCTGGTGATGCCAGAAGGCCAGGCTGAACACCGGCTGCGTGATGACTGCCCAGATCCACAGACGATTGGCTCTCTTCTGCAGTCGTTCCGGGGTACGCTGTACGTTCATCGCCCATATAAGCGTGAACAGGGGGAAGGCCATCCGGCCAAGCGCATACATCACCGGCAATGCTGGCGACAGAAACACCGTATTGATGTGGTCGATAATCATGGCCAGAAGTGCGAGAAGTTTGACCATATCGAGAGCTGCGGGACTGAGCTGGCTGGCGTCCCGGATACTGGGAAGAACGTCGGGTACTGAATGATTCATGCTGTAGATTCCCCTGGCGACACACGGTTAACAGCCAGCCCTGAACATAATGCCAGAATGCCCTGCCGGTTTGCGTAGTGACCCTGATCTTTAGTTTCTCCAGAATCTTGCGCACTGCAAATTCTGATTTATCACGCAGCACGCGCATTGCGCCTGCCACATCCTTATTCTGAATACAAATACTTAAATTATGAAAATCGTTCACACCGCCCCCTTTCTTACACTCTTATTATCGGCTGCATGAATATTATATTTAGCGGAGTAGGAAAATTCCTAATAAAAATTCATATTAGCGCCCAAAATCTGGGCCAATTTATCGACCCTTTTATATATGTGGCGATCGCTCATGAATTATCTGTATTATTTGCTGAAATTTTTTCCCTGACCAGAGCGAAATCTTCACGAATAGATTTTGCGGCAGGCTTCCACCCTTTAGCCCATTCCTCGTTCATACGGCCTTCATTGACAATTTTGAGGGTGATGGCATAAGGGGTGCGCTGCAGTTTCTTCGACAGCCAGAGTATATGATCGTCGATTCTGTCATCCGGAATATCAGCAATAATCGAATGAATAAGGTCCAGGTCCTCCGGTGCCCACGGTTTTCCTGATCGCGGAAATACTTCATCCGGAAGGCGTGTTTTTTTTCCTTTTCTTCTTTTACCTGCTTTTTAGCTTCTTTTTCCGCAGTGATTAGGCGCTGCCGCTCCGTTAACCCTCCCAGAATTGCAACCGTCCTGACCATATTTTCACGCTGCTCACGTGTAATATTTACTTCACCGCATATAATGGCATTTAAAGTATCTACAAGGTTTTCCAGCTTGCTTTCTGTCAATTTTAATGTCATTCAGAAATCTCCTTAATCATTATTCTTTTTTAGCCCATCCTGATGCAGACTACGCCAGCGCCAGGGCTCTGTCTGACCCGGTTCTGACCAGAGTCCGACTGACTGACGGCGGGCTTCGGCCTCCAGAACAGCGTAGTCTGGCCGGACGGGTTTTCCGTGGTACCGGTATGCCCAGGCCAGGCCTTTGCGTACCTGTGCGGCATTTACATCCGTCATACCAAGCCATATGGTACCCAGCAGGCGTCCATAGCGATCCATTTCACTTCCCGTGACGGTTACGGGCCGCTGAGCCACCATCGATGAGAGTTCCTGACGTGAACGCTGACCATAGGGCTGGCTCTTTTCCGGCGCATCGATGCCAGCCAGGCGAACGCGCGTCAGTCGGTTTCCTGGATCAAGTATCTCAACGGTATCCCCGTCCAGCACGCGCACAATCCGGCCGCTGATATCTGCACTGGCCGAAAACGCCACAACGAACAGGACCAGTGAGCAGAACTTCCGTTTCATTATTTATTATCCCCGGTTGCATACCCTGCGGGTATTAAGCTCGTAAATTTCAACTCGGCTTATCCTCCAACGAGGCTTTTTAAAGGTATGCCAAACATTGAATGTAATTTCCTGATCATGGGCAGCGTCAGATTACGTTTGCGGTTAAGCACTTCATAGACCCGGTTAGATTTTCCAATTGCCGGCTCAAGATCTTTTACCGTCAGCCCCTGCTGTTCCATCCTGAATTTAATAGCTTCAATCGGGTCCGGGGCTTCGATAGGAAAGTGTTTGTTTTCGTATTCATTAATCAGCACACACATGATTTCGAAAAAGTCTCCCTCCGGGGTATCAGCAGGAGGCTCGTCATCAAACATAGGCTCTACAGCGCGTAACGCATCTTCATAGTCCTGTTCAGTTTTAATTGGTTTAATCTGCATAGGGTTTACTCCAGGCTGACAGTTTCAGCATCTATTTTGTCATATTCTTTATGCGTACCAATGAATTTGATAAACATCCATCCTCGCTGGTATGCAATCGCAACAATTAATCGATAGTCATTTCCCTTAATATTAAAAACCACTCGCCTGTTTTTAAGAATACTGGCACTGCGGTATTGTTCTTTGATTTCTGCCGGAGTTTTCCATTCAGCTTTACTGGCCTCATCTACCCAGGCTTTTAGCGGCTGCTCTGCATCGGGATTCGCCGTCCAGAAATCCCTCAGTGTCTTGATAGCGATTATCTTCATGTCATGATGATAGTCCCATTTTAGGACTACTTCAAGTTTTTTGTCCCGTTATGGGACTTAAATTTATCTGAAGATACAGGGGGCAGTTTGGAGACCGGAGTTTTTTTACGTTAAACGTATTATTTAACCGATCGCGAGGCGTAACGGAATGATTTTGCGTCAGAGGCTATCGCTTTTAAGTTAACGCCCTTGCGATATCGCAGTTGCGGTCCAGCTCTGCTGGCTGCACGGGATATGACCTGGTATATTGAGACAACCGCCAGGCGTTAATACAGGGATACAACGAAGGAAATCAAGGCTCAACAGTTTGTCACATCAACGGGACGACAGGTGCTTACCGACAACGGCCAGCAAGGTATGGGTTGCGTAGCAGGTATCGGCTGAACAGCTGAAAAGTGTCAGGGACGCGTAGCTTAAGCAATTTTTGCGAACTGCGCGGAACTGGATAACGACCAGTTTATCGAGACCATCGATTGGATTAGGCTCTATAAGCGCTGAATGCCACCATCAGGTATGTAACAGTTAAGTGATATACGAAGTGTAGGGATATTTTATGATTGGAGAATTAAAATCTGAGAGACAAACCATTGTGTACGGGAGGTCGCAATGAAAAACTGGACCAGAAACTTTATTGATGACATGAAGCATATCTGGCGGGAGTTCAGGCGGGATATTGCTGAAACTAATGCTAAAAAAAACCTCAATGATGATGATGTGGCTGGCGTTAGCCATTCCGTTGACTGGAATAATGTACCTGATTTAGATCCGCGAAAGGCGGTTAACAACCTCGATAACTTCTACTCACGGCAATTAAGGGGAACGGATAATCCAGGTACGCGATATCAGCACAGGAACTAAATGTTTTGCGCATGCGCAAAATGCAGCTGAGTCTGCATTTTTTTGACTAAAAGCAATGTTCGAATCTTTTTGTTACCTCGTTTGCTGATGCCCAGCAATGTTGTCCGGCCACCAGTGCTGTACTGACGGGTACCAGCCCTGTTGCCGCAGTAAAATCACGACTACTACCGTACTGCTTCCCGTCACCAACCTCAGTTGAAATGGTACTGGCCGTTAGCGGGGGTTGAAGGCCAACCGGACGAGAACGTACGC
>NZ_KV787906.1:0-5609 GCF_001807145.1 Enterobacter sp. HMSC16D10 | reverse complement strand
CCAGGGCGGCCAGCCTTGCAATGAAATCCAATGGGCTGGACGTCAGCGGAGCGGCGACCAATTTGGGCGGGGTCAGGATGCGTTCCTGAAACCGCGCGTCCTCGAAATAGCGGGCCTTGGTGGCGCGGATCGGGGGCGTGCCCGCGACCATGACGATTTCGTCCGTGGGCGGTAGCTGCATGATCTCGCCGGGCGTAAGCAGCGGCCGGGCCGTCTCCTGCCGGGACACCATGAGGTGCCCTAGCCACGGCGCAAGTCGATGGCCGGCATAGTTGGTGGAATCGCGCAGCTCGGTCGCGGCGCCGAGCGCGTCGCTCACCCGCTTGGCGGTGCGTTCGTCGTTCGTGGCAAAGCTGACGCGCACATGGCAGTTGTCGAGAATGGCGTTATTCGGCCCATAGGCGCGCTCGATCTGGTTGAGGCTCTGCGCGATCAGGAAGCCTTTGATGCCGTAGCCCGCCATGAAGGCGAGCGCCGATTCAAAGAAATCGAGCCGGCCGAGCGCAGGAAACTCGTCCAGCATCAACAGCAAGCGATGGCGCTTGCCGGAGGTGGTCAATTCCTCGGTCAACCGCCTGCCGATCTGGTTGAGGATCAGGCGGATGAGCGGCTTGGTGCGGTTTATGTCGGATGGCGGCACGACCAGATAGAGCGTGACAGGCCGGCGGCTGCCGACCAGATCGGCAATGCGCCAGTCGCAGCGTGCCGTCACTCGCGCCACCACGGGATCGCGGTAGAGGCCGAGAAAGGACATGGCTGTGGAAAGGACGCCGCTGCGCTCGTTCTCGCTCTTGTTCAGCAGCTCGCGGGCCGACGACGCGATGACTGGATGAACGCCCGCCTCGCCGAGATGCGGCGTATCCATCATGGCGCGCAAGGTCGCCTCGACCGGGCGGCGCGGATCGGACAGGAAATTGGCGACGCCCGCCAGCGTCTTGTCCCTCTCCGCATAGAGGACATGCAGGATCGCGCCGACCAGCAGGCTATGGCTGGTCTTTTCCCAATGATTGCGTTTGTCGAGGCTGCCTTCGGGATCGACCAGAATATCCGCGATATTTTGAACGTCTCTGACCTCCCACTCGCCCCGTCTCACCTCCAGCAACGGGTTGTAGGCGGACGATCCGGCATTGGTCGGATCGAACAGCAGCACACGGCCATGCTTCGCGCGAAAGCCCGCTGTCAGCGTCCAGTTTTCCCCTTTTATGTCGTGGACAATAGCAGATGCCGGCCATGTCAGCAGCGTCGGCACCACCAATCCGACGCCCTTGCCGCTTCTGGTCGGGGCGAAGCATAAGACATGCTCGGGACCGTCATGGCGCAGATAGTCTTGCGTATGCCGGCCGAGCACTACGCCATCGGGGCCGAGCAATCCGGCCGCACGGATTTCCTTGTCTTCCGCCCATCGCGCCGATCCGTAGGTGGCGATGTTGCGGGCTTCCCGCGCTCGAATGATCGACATGAGGATGGCGGCGGCGATGGCGATGAAGCCGCCCGATACCGCGATGATGCCGCCCTCGACGAAGATAGCGGGCGCGTAGGCGTCGAAGGAAAACCACCACCAGAAGAAGGCCGGCGGATAATAGACCGGCAGGCCCGCCAGATCGAACCATGGCGCTCCAAGCTGGGGCTGGAAGCCGAGGCGAAAGGCAACCCATTGCGTCGCCGCCCACGTCATCACCAGAACGATGGTGATGACTACGGCGATCTGACCCCAAAGGATTCGGCCTCCGCGCAATGCAGGCTCCAGTCGGCAAAAGAGACGGAGCCGATCAGAGAGTAGGCAAAATCGGGACGGGCAACAGGAAAGAGGATGCCGGAGGGCTGCCGGATACTATCGGCGGCAAATAGGATGGATCGCCTGTGCCGTTATCGTGCCGGTCGAGTGCCATCCAGGAAACGATTGGGCGAATCGCCGTCACGCTTCATTTTGCCTGCGAGGTTGAGTAGATTTTTCAGTGCGGAGTTGCGATTGAACGGCGACCAGACGGCTGTAAAGGCAACCGGCTCCGGTTCATCGAGGAAGGGCAGGAAGACGATGCCGGTCGTCGGCAACAATGACGTTGCCTCGCCGACGATAGTGATGCCGAAGCCTTGTCCGACCATAGATAGCAGCGTGTCGCGCCCCACATCAAAGCGCCGGATCGACGGTGCGGGCCAACGCCCGGCAAGGCGCAGCACGATATGGTCATGGACCTGCGGGCCGGTGCCACCATAGCGAACAATGAAAGTCTCGCCGACCAGATCGGACCAAGTGATTGCGGACTGCCCGGCGAGGCGATGCCCATCCGATAGCACGGCCACCAGCGGTTCGGTCCAGATCGGTCGGGTATGGCAGTCGGGCATCTCGGGCTTGCCCGCGACGAACACCACGTCGAGCTGGTCAGCACGAAGCTGCATCACCGCATCGCGGGCTGTGCCTTCGGTGATCTCAACCTCAATGCCCGTATGTTCTTCCCGATAATGACGGATCAGCTCCGTGAGAAAGCTGCGTGGGATTAAGGCATGGATGCCGATGCGAAGCCGGCCGTATTCTCCTTGAGCTGTCATGCCTGCGGTCTTCACTGCGTGATCGAGTTGATCGACACCCGCCGTGACACGCTCCATGAAGTGCCTGCCTGCGTCTGTTAGCCGAACGCCCCGCGCATGGCGCTCAAATAGCAGGACACCAAGGTTATCCTCCAGCGCTTTCACACGCGCGCTGACGCTCGACTGGCTGATACCAAGTGCCTTGGCCGCATGCCGAAAATTCAGATGCTCGGCGACGGCGATGAACTGAACAAGGGAAATGAGCGGTATCCTGCCAGACAGGATACCGACATTCACGAGGTTTCGATGGTTAGTGCGCCGCATCGGAGCGGGCCTGCTACCAGTCGTCGGTTAGACGACTGGCGACTTCTCGGTGGCAGCCCCACGGAGCCGAAGGAGCACCAGCCCCAACGAAACCAGTACCGCCATCGCCGTGGCGTAACAGATCACGGGCCACGCTGTGTCACCGTTTAAAAGTGCCACCGCCAATGTCCCGACAATGCTGACTATCAGGCTTTGAACGCAGAAGTAGAACGCGACCGCTGATCCCGCGATGTCGTCGAACTCTGCCAAAGCGCCGTTCGCGGTAACGGACACCGTGAAGACAATACCGACCGCGACAACCCACATCGGTAGGATGAAGGTGAGGAATGACGGCGAGCCGTAAAGTTCGCCGATCCCCAACAGGACCGCTCCGCAAACAAGCAACGCCATCCCACGCGCCACGCATCCTGCGATGCCCCATCTGGCGACAAAGGACTTCGCGAAACGGGTTGTCACGATCATTACAAGCGCGACAGTGGCGAAGGCAAAGCTGAATCCGATCTCGGAATATTCCGCTTGGCCTATGAGCACACGGGGAGCCGTCGAGAAGAAGACGAAGAAGGTGCCCATACCGGCGCTAAAGCCGACAGTGTAAACCCAAAAAGCCGGACTCGCGAAGATCGGCAAGACAGATCGGCGCGTCTTGACTTGATCCAGAGGGCGGGTTTCGTGCCACCTGAAACCGGCATTCAAGAGTGCGGGTAACGCAAGCGCGGCCAGCGTTACGAATATCGCCCGCCATCCGAAAAACTCGCCGATCAGTGCTCCAGCAATTGGGCCAAGCGCAGGCACGAAGGCCAGCATCGAACTGAAAAGACCGTAGATGACGACGCCCTCGGGCCGGCTGGCGTAAACATCGCGAACCGTCGCGAACGTCGCCACCAGCATGGCCGACGCGCCCACTGCTTGAAGTAGACGGAAAGCGACAAAGGCCGGTGCAGTTGAAGACCAAGCTGCTCCCAGAGACGCAATGACGAAAGCCGTTGCGCCCGCAAGTAGAATTGGCCGTCGCCCGATTCTGTCTGAGAGCGGACCAAAAATCACCTGGCCCACGCCGAGCATCACCATATAGAGGCTCAACGTGAGTTGGATCATAGCGGGCGTCGTGTTCAGGATGCCGGGCATCGCTGGAACGACAGGGAGATAAATATCCATCGCCAGTGAAGCGAGGATGTCGAAAGGAGCCATCAGCAGCAGTGCTGCCGGCAGCGTATAGGCCCACGCGGGGCGTGTGGTGGTCATGACGAATCAACCCTCGATTAAGGAATACCGGGCGACGTCTGCTCGTCAGCAATCAGATGAGACTAGCCTTACAGAGCGCCGCAACAACAATACTGGTTGTTGCGGCTTACTTGTCTGCTGACTTGGAATTTCCCATCTGATTACTCCACGCTTACGAATATGAATTGCTACATTTTATCCGATTATCTTTTGCTTCGCAATGCGGCATGGGCGCACTCAGCGTTCCAGCCCCCTCTGCCGCCCTAACTGCCACAACACCGACCCGCCCTGCACGATGCCCATAACCTCGCGGCCGAGTTGGCGGTCGATGATCGGCCGCCACGGGACAAGGGTGAACTCATGGGATTTCTCGACCACGGCGAACTTGCCGCTCGATAGATGCACGGTTCCGGTAAACTTGCCGCTGACGCTCTCGCCGTCCGTGGCGGCGCGGAACGGCAGGCCCTTACTCAAAGCCATATCCGATCCGACGCCGGCTACCTCGCGCTCCCGCAGGATGGCGAGAAGGTTGCGCCGGTAGAAGACGCGGCTGTCCCGGCTGCGGGTGGCGTCGCCCTGTTCGATATGGTGCTCGCGGCGCTGGTCCATGGCTTCGCGGACTTGTTGCCCGAAGCCGGTTGGCGCAAGGTCGGCCGTCTCGCCGTGGATCAGCCGCCGGTCCAGCCAGGTCGCGCCGTCCGATCCGATCTGTTTGTTCAGATCGACCGGGGAAAGGACGCGAACGCTGGCCTGACTGTCTCGGCCGGCGTCATGGGCGGCGGCACGGCTGACCAGATCATCGGGGATGCGCCATTGGTCGGCGTCGATCCGCTCGACGATACCGGCCCGGCGTAGCGCCTCCAGCCGGCGCACATGGGCATCGACATAGCCCTCATAGTCGCCGCCTGGAACGCGGCCCTCGAACTTGGCCTGCTCCAGATGGCGGCTCGGCCGATAGATGCCGTCCTTTGCAATGGCGGTAATGGTGCGGTCGGACGGCCGGGCTGCCGCCTCGGCGGGGCCGAGCTGGACGACGCTGCCGATGCGGGCGTCCTCGAGCCGCTCGAGCGCGATGCCGGCGATGTGGTGCGTGCGGCCGTCGATGCCGTCCACCACAACGGTCAGGTTCTCCCCCAGTTCGTCGGACAGGTGCTTGTCCACGACGCGGCCGACGATGGGCGTCTCGGGCGCTCCGTCATGGATTTGGAAGCTCATGGGATCGCGTTCGCCGCCCTGCGGGCCGAGCGCCTTCTGCATGGTGCGGATAATGTCGCCCCGCTCTCCAAGCTCGCGCAGGGCCGGTTCCATGTCCTTGCTCAATTCCCAAACGCCGGGCGCGTGCTCGGTCGCCAGTCCCATCTTCTCCAGCTTGGTAAGACGGCGCAGGCGCAGCGTGCGCTCGAACTGCCGCCTCGGCGCTGCCGGTTCATGGCGTAGGTCGAGGAAACGGGCATCGGCTTCCTCGGCCATGGCGCGGTCGATTCGGGTGAAGCGGTCTTGGTCGACGTATAGGAAGAATAAACGCCCTTTTCACCCAA